>JAYUAG010000367.1:0-9132 GCA_043741475.1 Thermoflexaceae bacterium
ATGAGCCCGGCGCCGCCATCGTTCAACGTGCTTTCGCTGAAGGACGCGTTTTCATGTCGGCAATCAACGAAGCGGAGGTGCTCTCAAAGCTCGTGGACCGTGGCTACGACAGCGCAGGCGCCGCCGCGCTGCTTTCGCAATTGAGTGTCGTCTCCGTGCCGTTCGATTCTGTCCTCGCGGAGGCTACCGCCGCGTTGCGCACGCCCACGCGGCCCCTCGGCCTGAGCCTCGCCGACCGTGCCTGCCTCGCGCTCTCAGCACAGCTCGGCTTGCGCGCACTGACCGCGGATCGTGCCTGGGAGCGAGTCGAGCTCCTGGTACCGGTAGTCGTCATCCGGTAGCACGACTACCCCGAGCCTGACCTCATTCCCCGTTCGTTCCTCACGTCACAATCTGCTAGATTGGCCGCTACGCCTGACCGGCCCTCCTGGCGCGTCGGCGAACTCACGGCAGGGCATGCATGGCAACACTTACCGTCGATGGCAGGGTCATTGAGGCGCCCGTCGGGGCGCCGCTCGTTGAGGTCCTGAAGAAGAACGGCATCTACACCCCAAACCTCTGCTACATCGACGGCCTCAAGCCCTACGCCGGCTGCCGCACCTGCCTCGTCGACGTCGAAGGCCCTCCCGGTCTCCAGCTCAGTTGTACGTCGCTCGTCCAGGATGGGATGAAGGTGATCACCGAGAGCGAGGAGGTGAAGGAGGCGCGGAAAGCCGTCCTCGCCATCATCCTCGCCAACCACAGCGACCGCTGCCTCACCTGTCACCGCCGCGAACACTGCCACCCTGGCGACATCTGCCTGCGTGACGACGTCGTCACCCACCGCTGCCTCACCTGTTCGAAGAACTATCGCTGCGAACTGCAGGCCACCTGCGAAATGGTCGGCATGTCTGGCTACGAGCCATGGGTGGGCGAGGAGCGCTCCTTCTACCAGACGCCCCAGCCCCCGGCGGACCGCGCGAACCCGTTCATGGAGTTCGACCCCCAGATGTGCATCATCTGCACCCGCTGCGAGCGCGCCTGCGAAGAGAAGCGCCATACAGGCGCAATCACGCTCGGTGGCCGCGGCTGGGACACCCAGATCGCCTTCGGCGCGGGCGGCCCCATCCACGAGAGTAACTGCGACTTCAGCGGCGCCTGCATCGACGTCTGCCCGACGGCCGCGCTCATGGAGCACCCGAACAAGTGGGTCTCCAAGCCAGACACCTGGGTGACGACGACCTGCGACTCCTGCGCGATCGGTTGTTCGCTGCGCATCGGCTCGAAGGACGGGCGCGGCGTCATCGTCCGTCCGGGTGACGGTAACCCCGTCAGCGGGGACCAGATCTGCGTGCGCGGGCGCTACCACTACGACTCCCTCAAGCCGCGCGAGCGGCTCTCGAAGCACCTCGTCCGGCGCGGCGCGATCCAGGTGCCCGTGAGCTACGAGGAAGCCATCGTAGAGGCGGCGAGCGCGCTCAAAGCCGCAGCAAGCCGCGGACGCGTGGGTGTGCTCGCAGGCGGGACGATCACCAACGAAGAGGCGCTGCTCGTTTCGCGCATCTCCCGCGAGGCGTTCAAGACGAACGCCGATAGCTCGCTCGGACCGCAAATGCGGGCCGTGAAGGGCGCTCTCGAAGCGCGTCTCGGCACGTGGAAAGCCGTGGGCGACATGACGCGCCTCAAGGACGCGAAGACGATCGTCGTCGTCGCCGACGACCTCGAGGAGAGCCACAACATCGCCAGCGTCCGGATCAAGGACGCGGTCGTGCACCATCACGCGAAGCTCGTCGTGGTCGGTTCGCTCCGCAGCGAACTGGTCGACTTCGCCGCCGCCTGGGTCCGTCCCGACGGCGGGGACGAGGGCGTTGCCGCGGACGGGATTGCCCGCGCGCTTCAGGGGACGGCGTCGACGGACGACGACATCTCCGCAGCCGCAGAGATCCTGCGCGCCGCCGAACCCTCCGAGACGATCATCGTCTGCGCGCCGAACCCGTCCAGCCCGGCGGTCGCGGCGAGCATGGCCGCGGGCGCGGCGAACCTCGCGGTGGCCATCTTCGGCAGCTACGCCTCCGAGAACCTGATCGTCCTCCCGGCCGAAGTCAACGTTCACGGAGTGCTCGACCAGGGCGTCGGCGCCAGCGGCGGCGATGACCCCCTGGAGGGACTCGCCGGGTTACTGGTCGTGCGGGACGACCCCACCCTGCGTCTCCCCCGCGCGGAGGAGGCGCTGAGCGGCATCGACACGATCGTCGTGCTCGACAACGTGCTCAGCGGCACGTCGAAGTACGCCAGCGTCGTCATCGCTGAAGGGCGCGCCTACGGCAGCCGCGGCACGTACACGCAAGGCGACTTCCGCGTGCAGAAGCTCTCGGCCGCCGTCCGTCCCGAAGGGGATGCGCGGGACCTATTCAGCGCGCTACACACGCTCGGCGCCGCGCTCGGCGTAGACCTCCCGGCTTCACCGGAGGTCGCACTCGGCGAGATCGCGAAGAAGGACGCCTCCTACGAGCCGGCGTGGGACCTGCTCGTTGGCGAAGGCGTTCGGGCGGCGGTCACGGGTTCCGGCAAGGGTACGATCGTCGCACTCGACGCCCCAGCCGCTGCCGGCGGGATGCGCCTGGTCGCGGCCCGCGACCTTTACACCGCTGCCGACGCGGCCGCGCTGCGTCACCCCGAGGCCGACCGCCTCCACCGCGCGGAGCGCTTCCAGGTGAGCGAAGAGGACGCGCTGCGGCTGGGGATCAGGGACGGCGACGAGGTCGAGATCGCGCCCGGCGTGCGCGCGCCAGCGACGGTCACCGACCGCGTGAAGGCCGGCACGGTGTTCGCATCGAGCCTCGCACACGGCGGCGGCGCGGGCCGCCTGGCCAGTGGCAGATCCGCAATCAGCCTCACAGGGCCTGGCGAGCGCGCTCCGTTGGTCGCAAACGTCGTGGCTCCCGTGGCCGCCGAAATGCGTCCTACGCCCGTTATCGAAGCTGGAGATGTGCGCGTGATCACCGGCGACGCCTGGGCTGCGAAGCTTGCGACGATCGGCATCCGGCGCGTGCAAGAGCTGCTCGAAGCGGGCGGCGCGCTCGCCGGACGCAAGGAGATTGCGACCCGCATCGACGCCGTGCAGTCCGAGGTCCTGACGTGGGTCAACCTGGCCGACCTGATGCGCATTCCGGGCATAACCGCGGACCTGGCCCGCCTGCTGGAAGAAGCAGGGGTCGATACGGTGAAGGAGCTGGCCGGCCGTCGCTCGGACAACCTCCACCGCAAGCTGACCGAAACGGCTCACGCGGCGAGCGAAGCCCCGTCTGCGGCAACGGTGGAGGGCTGGGTCGCCGCGGCGAAGGAGATGGCGCCAGCGGTCAGCCACTAGAGTGGAACCAACCTCGCAACCTGACCCTCCGCTATCATTCGCTCCATGCCTGACGCCCTTGAAGAGCGCTACGACGCGGTCGCCTATCCCACTCACCCGCAGCCCGGGATGCACCCCGACGGACTGGCCGTGGTCGCCCTGCTCAGCGGCCTGAAGACGAAGCCCATAGACCGCTGCCGCGTACTCGACCTGGGCTGCGGCGATGGCGGAATGCTCCTGCCGTTGGCGGTCGCGTACCCGAAGAGCGACTACGTCGGCGTTGACCTTGCTGGTGCGCCGGTCGCGCGCGGGCAGGAGATGATCGCGGAACTCGGTCTCACGAACATCCGCCTCCTGAAGGGTGACATTCGGGCGCTACCAGGCGACCTCGGCCAGTTCGATTTCATCATCGCCCACGGCGTCTATTCCTGGGTCCCAGCAGAGGTGCGTGACGCGTTACTCGCGGCATGTCGCGCCCACCTTTCCGAGAACGGCGTCGCTTTCGTCAGCTACAACGCCCTCCCCGGGGGGCACCTGCGCGAGATGCTGCGCGACATGATGTTCTTCCATACCCGCGACCTGACGGACCAAACGGAGCGCATCCAGCAGGCGCGTTCGCTCGTGCAGTTGCTCGCGACGCTGCCGCCCCGGCCCGGTGTCCCTGACGCCTACCAGTCGCTGATGGTGGGAGAGGCGCGTAGTATCGCCGCGCGCACAGAGGCCGACTTCTTCCACGACGATTTCGCCGAGTTCAACGAGCCAATCTACGTCAGCGAATTCGCAGCACACGCCGCGGCCCATGACTTTCAATTGTTGGGCGAAGCGGACTTCTTTGAGATGTCAGCGGATCTTTTCCCGGAAGAGGTCGCGGACCAGCTCGCAACTCTGGGCGCACAGGATTTCGTGGCGAAGGAGCAGTACCTGGACTTCCTCAAGTGCCGCCAGTTCCGCAAGACGCTCGTCTGCAGGAAGGAGGTGACGCTCGACCGCCGCTTCCGGCCCGACGACATCGCCAGGCTTTACGCCTCCTGTGAGGCGGAAGCCGAGGAGCATATCGAGGATGGCGAAGCGGCGGTCTCATTCGGCACCCGCAACCGCGGGTCGCTAACCACGAAAATACCCTTGCTCATTGCAGCGCTCGCCAAGTTGCGCGAGGTGCACCCGGGAGCTTTGCCGTTTAGTGCGCTGCTGGACGCTTCCCTCGCGGGACTCGAGCGGCCACCGTCACGCTTCAAGGCGTCGCGACAGCTGGCTGAGTTTCTCTACCGGGGTTATGCCGCCGGCCTCATAGAACTGCATACGCAGGCGCCCCATGTGGTGCGTCAGCCAGGCGACCGGCCTGAGGCCACCGCTCTCGCCCGCCTCCAACTGCGCCGGGGCGAGACCGATGTCGTGGGCCTGCGGAGCGAAGGCATCACCGTCCGGGATGAAGCGGGCCGAGCATTGGTGCAGATGCTCGACGGCACGCGAGACCGGCAGGCCCTCCTGGCGGAGATGGCGCCATACTTTGGCGCACTCCCTAAAAAGAAGCGCGCTGCCTTTCTCGAGCGGAAGTTAGGCGAACTGGGGCTCGCTGGCATCCTTCTGCGCTGACCTAAACCGGACGGCCGGTGAGGAAGAGCAAGCCTTTCGCCAGCACCTCGCCCGCGAACACGGCGCCCATACAGATGTAGAGGAGCCCGGTCGCGCTCTGCATCGCCCGGATCTTCGTTGTCTTCAACGACATCCACGCAAGCACTACGGGGAAGACGATGCCCACGCCAATCCGCAGGTAGAGCGCGGGGTTCGCGAAAATGCCGACGTCCACAGGATTCTCCGGGGTTGGCGCCTCGCGCACCGGGATCGCCAGGTTGATGAGCAACACGAGGGTCTGCAGAGCGAGCGAGGCCAGTAGAATCACGGCGAGGTCCCGCAGCGGCCAGGCGGGCAACGCACCCTCCGTGAGGTACCAGTGGCCCCAGACCATCGACACGGAGACCGCGCCCATCGCCAGCGTGCCTGCAAAGAGGGCGATGAAGACCCCGGGATAGCCCCACGTGGGAGGAGCGAGAGCGGCCGCGTAAAGCCCCATGACGAGCAGGCCTGCGACCGAGCCGAGGATTCCGGCGATGCGGCCGACCGGGTCCCAGCCCATGAACGCGCTGAAGCTGTAGAGCGCACTGAGGCAGACGACGACGAGCAACATCACCCTTGCGGGGTCGAAGCGTCCGGAGTTGATCCGGTAGCCGTCGATTTCGCTGCCGAGGTCGATCGTCGAGGCCGTCCAATAGCCCAGTGCTCCGACGATCACCACGCAAAACGCCATGGTCATCACAAAGCCGCGCGTCACCCCGCCGCGGAGGTCACTCGCGAGCGTGATCCAGAGGCTGCCGATGCTCAGCTCGGCGAGGATCAGCAGGAGCGTGTAGGGAAGGGCGGCGGCGTTCACCTCCCGAGTGTAGTGGGCGTATGGTTCAGCGCCACAGGCTTGAGGAGGCCAAGGCATGGCGGACAGCGACCCGGTGCTCTACGAAGAACGTGACACGCTCGGCATCATCACGCTCAACCGGCCGGAGAAGTTGAACACGCTCAACGAATCGGTCATCCAGGGGATCGCTGATGCGATCGACGCCGCCGCGGGCTCGGAAGCAGTCCGCGCCATCATCCTGCGGGGCGCGGGTCGAGTCCTGACCGCCGGTTACGACCTGACCGGACAGCGCAATTCCCGCCTGAAGCCGCAATACGCCGCCCCCGGCCCACCGCCCCGCGCGGGCGCCTGGGACCCGGTGCGGGACCTGGCCTTCATGGGCCACAACATGCGCCGCTTCATGAAGCTCTGGGAGTGCCCAAAGCCCGTGATCGCGCAGATCCACGGCTACTGCGTCGGCGGCGGCACCGACCTCGCCCTTTGCGCCGATCTGCTCTTCATGGCCGACGACGCGATCATCGGCTACCCGCCGTCCCGCGTTTATGGCACACCGACGACGATGTTGTGGGTCTACCGGCTCGGCCTCGAACGCGCCAAGCAGTTCCTCCTCTCCGGAGACGCGATCGACGCGGAGACGGCCCTGCGCATCGGGCTCGTTTCGAAGGTGTTCCCGCTGGCAGATCTGTCGCGCGAAACGGAAGCCTACGCACAGCGCTTCCAGTACATCCCCGGCAACCAGCTTGCGCTCAACAAGCTCCTGATTAACCAGGCCTACGAGAACATGGGCCTCCGCACCACGCAGCTGCTGGGCACGCTCTTCGACGCGATCACGCGGCACACCGAGGAGGCCTACCGCTGGGTCGAGGGCTTCCAGGAGGTCGGCTTCAGGGAGACGATCCGGCGGCGGGACGGCCCTTTCCAGGACTACGGCGAGCGGCCGAGGTAGGCGGGGGCGTCTTCCGGCGCGAATCTCAGGTTGGCGGGCCGCTCTACGCCGAAGGATCGCACGAAGCGTCCGTCTGCGGTCCATAGTTGAACGCCAAGATCCGACGCACAGACAAAGTAGATCGCATCGAAGATTCCCCGCTGGTTGTACCGCCGCGATAGAGCCAGCGCTCGCGGTACCCAGGCTTCGTCGCTTAGAAACTCAATTGCCAGGCGCTCGAAACGATTGAGCGCATCGTCCGCCTCGCGGAGGGTGATCAGCCGGCGGTTCTCGGCCCGCCGCACGGCGTTGAAGAACTCCTGCCGCAGAATGTGAGGCGCCGACCATGTCCGGTCGGCCCGCAGCAGGGCAGCGATGACAGGTTGGACCTGGCTGGGAATGAGTGCCTTGGACGCGAAGGACGCGTCAATCACGTCTCCTGGCACTCGTCGTCCTCGTCGCCATAGCGGATGCTATCCCAGTATTCCTCAAACTCTTCCTGGGACATCGGCTTTCCGCCAGCGGCAAGGAACGCTTCATGAGCCCGGAGAACTTCATCCACAATCTGGCTCTGCTCCCGGCGCTCAGCATCCGTTAAGCGCGACGGGATCTCCCCGACCTCGGATACCTTGTACACCCGGCGCTCGCGTATCGCTGCCATGCATCCATCTTACCACAGGCGTTTGGCCGCACGGTGGGATAGGCTTGCCGCCATGGCGCGACCGCTCGAAGGCATCACCATCCTCGACCTCACCTGGATCCTCTCCGGCCCATACGCCTCGATGGTCCTTTGCGACCTCGGCGCCGAGGTGATCAAGGTCGAGCGTCCGCCGAACGGAGACATCTCCCGCACCACCGGCCCATACCAGAACGGCTGGAGCAGCTACTACTTCTCCGTCAATCGCGGCAAGAAGTCCGTTGGCATGAACCTCCGGACTGACGAAGGCCGCGACCTCTTCCTTCGCCTCGTGGAGAAGGTCGATGTCGTCATGGAGAACTTCACCCCCGGGACGATGGAGAGGCTCGGGATCGGAAACGACGTGCTCGCGGCCCGCAATTCACGGCTCATCTTCGCGAGCACGTCCGGCTTCGGGCAGACCGGGCCGTACCGCGACCGGCCCGCGCTCGACATCATCGTGCAGGCGATGGGCGGTGTGATGTCGATCACCGGCGAGCCGGGGCGTCCGCCGGTGCGTCCCGGTGTCTCCTACGGAGATGTGGTCGCGGGCCTGTACACGGCCATTGGCATCCTCGCTGCGCTGCACGAGCGCGAGCGCAGCGGGCTCGGCCAGGCGGTCGACATCTCCATGCTCGATTGCCAGGTGAGCGTGCTTGAGAACGCCATCTCGCGTTACCACGTGACCGGCGAAGTGCCGGGACCGATCGGTACGCGCCATCCCAGTGCCACTCCATTCCAGGCCTTTCCCACGACCGACGGCTACATCGTGATCGCCCTCGGGTTCGGCGTGGTCGACCAGTGGACGCTCCTCTGCGGCGTGCTCGAAACAGCGGACCTGATCGACGATGCACGCTTTAACACCGGGCCCAAGCGCACGAAGAACCATGCCGTGCTTGAACCGTTGCTGGTCGAGGCGTTCCGAAGGAAGACCACGCAGGAGTGGCTCGACATCCTCCTGGACCTGGAGATCCCGTGTGGGCCGATTAACACTCTGGCGGAGGTGGTTGCCGATCCACAGGTCCTCCACCGCGAGATGATCCAGGAGGTCACCCAGCGGCGCGCCGGGACGATCGCGATCGCAAACACGCCGGTGCGGTTGTCGCGCAGCGAGTCCGGGATCAAAGGGCCACCAGCGGACATGGGCGAACACACCGCAGAAGTGCTCGCCTCGTTCCTTGGCCTGAGCGAAGCCGATATCAGCGGTCTCGTGGCTCGCGGCGTCGTCGCGACCGAGGGTGGCCCGGACATCGAGGCGCTGCTTCGCTAGGCCAGCCTCACTCCTGGTAGAGGCCGTGCTCCCGGATGTACTCGGCGACGGCGCGGTGGAGCAGGGGCCGGGGCCCGTCATGGCCCTGTGCGCGCGCGGCCGTGGAAGACATGGCGGCGGACTCCTCGTCGAGTTCCCGAATGATGATCCGGGCGGTGTAGCGCGCAACGCTGGGCTGGCGGACGAACTCGCGCACGGACCGCACGTCGTCCGGCCCGCGATTCGTGACGACAAGCCGGTGATGCGCGAAGAACCGCGCCAGCTCCGCCTCCATGTCGGCGTAGTAACGCGTGTCGAAGATGCGGACGAGCGTGTCGTAGCCCGCCACAAAATCGAACTGCGCGGCCGCGAAGGCCTCTCGCAGCGCCACCGCCTGGTCGACGAAGCGCGCCGCGTTGGTCGCAAGCACGCTCACGCCCGCGATCTCAGAGCGCGCGGCGAGCAACATTCCCACGCGGTGTTCGAGCGACGCCCCGTGGACTTCCTTCGCGACGTTCCTCGTCGTCAGGAGGGCAGCCGTTTGTCC
>JAYUAG010000368.1:0-3931 GCA_043741475.1 Thermoflexaceae bacterium
GAGACCTCGTCCACGCCGGAATCTTTGGCCACGCGGTCAACGCAGTCCGGGATGAAGTCGAGCACATAGTCCTCGAAGCGGTTCTTCGAATCCTGGGGACGGGGGACACCCCAGTCGATCATGTAGACGTCGAACCCCTTCTGGAGGAGAAACTCGACGAGGCTCTGGCCCGGGGTCAGGTCGAGGATGTAGGGCTTCGAGACGAGGGACATGATCAGGAGGATCGGGACCCGGTAGATCTCCTCGGACTGGGGGCGGTAGTGATACAGCTTCAGGATACCGCGCGTATAGACGGTGTCTTTGGGGGTCAGACCGACCCCCGGGTCACCGGTGGAAATGTATTCAAGGCCCTTCACGGCGCGTTGCAACGTGCGCTCGACTTCAGCGCGGACACGCTGCTCGATCGTGATTTCGGGGGCCGCTTCAGCGGCGGGCATAGGGGACCTCCTGGCTAGGCGGGGAACCGCGGACGGAACGCTCATGTTGCGCGCGTGGGCGCGGAAGCGCCACCCACTTCAGGGGCGCAAGTCAGGGCTGCGACGGTGGCCGCTTCGTGCGCGGCGGCATCACGACGGCCGGGGCAGCCGCAGCCGTGGCGGCGCGCTTCTCGACGGGCTTGAGGTCGACGAGCGCTGACTCAATCGAGCCTAGCCGCTCCTCGATTTCGGTCAGCCGGTTGCCCAGGGAAAGGACGTCCGTCCGCGTCGGCACGTTGAGCGCGGCGAAGTAGCGCCCCATCACTTCGTTCATGTTCTTCTGCATGTTGAGGGACATGTCCGTCATGCGGCCCATGGCCTCGCTGAACTGATCGGTCGACATGACGTCGTTGAGGTACGAATTCCACTGGCGCTCCGACTGCGTCAGCCAATCGCGCCACATGGCGAAGGGGTCGGGTGTGGGCGCGGGCGCAGAGGTTGGGCTCTGACTCATTCTGGGTTCTCTCCTGTGGGATGGCCCGGCGTCGCGGCCGGAGGTTGCGGCACGATGCCACGGGCGAAAGCGTCCATGTTCAAGAGCGCTTGCTGGAGCACCTTCTGGTAGTTCTGGAGCGTCTCGATCCAGCCGGCGAGGAAGATGTCGCCCGCCTGCGTGAGGCTGTACATGCGGCGGGCGGGGCCGCTCTCGCTCGTATCCCAGAACGAATCGACGAAGCCGGACTTCTCCAGCTGCCGCAGCTGCCGGTAGACCGTGCCGCTGTCGCATTCGGGCATGCCCGCTTCGGCCAGGCGCTGAGTGAGCTGATAGCCGTAGGCGTTCCAGTTCTTGAGGAAGGCAAGCAGGCTCGTGGAAAGGAGCTCACCGTGAAGCCGGGGCGGCTTCACTTCGGGGGCGGTTGTGGTCGAGTCGGGCATGGATGGGCTCTCCTAGATGCAGTATGCACGTATTCGCGGATCGCTGCAAGATGCAGAATATTGACACAGTTCGCAGCTATGTGTATTCTGCATCTATCGACGGACCCGAGGGCCCGCGAACCACCTCAAGGAGACCCCTACCACCATGGCAACCGCAACCGTCCAGACCGACCCCATCGTCAAGTACTTCGATTCGCTCCTCGCCAGCTACGACATCCTCGTCGATGCCGTTGAGAAGGCGAACGAGCGCGGTTCGAAGCTCACGCGCCAGTTCACGGCCGACGTCGTGAAGGGCCAGCGCGAAGCGATCGAGCTTGGCAAGAAGTTCGCCGGCCAGCCCGCCGACTACAGCAACTTCTATAGTACGATGCTCGAAGCCACGACCGAGGCCCAGGGCCGCGCCCTGACGTTCGCGCAGGCCGCCTACCAGGAAGCCGTTGACGCCGGCACCGATGCCCGCGAAACGATGACGAAGCTCGTCGAGTCGAACCAGGAAACTGGCCGCCTGGCGATGGAAGCGGCCCGTTCGTTCGCCGCCTCCAACCCCTTCACGGAGACGCTGACGCGCGGCTTCGAAGCCGTCCAGGAGAACCTGACCGGCCGCACCGCCGCCCCCGCGGCGCGCGAAAAGGCCGCCGCCAAGGCGTAGTCCCATTCGAGACATTGCGTTCTCTCCTCCGGCCGGCCCCAGATTGGGGCCGGCCGATTGGTTTGCGGCGCGCCACCCGTCTCCTCCGAGTACCGCCGCCGAAGATGGTGGAAGCCGTCCGCTTGCTCACGCGCGCGGTTCCCGGACGCTCGTACCACACGCGACGGCGGCCCGGCGGTTGATTGGCGCGCACGAGGGTCGTTATGCTTGCGCTCGTTCGCCTCGCACTAACCAGTTGCGCTCGTTCACCTCGCACTAACCACCTGGAGATGACCCATGACCTCGGCCACCGTTTCCGCGCCCACAAAGACCACCGTGCAGCTCGCCACCGGCCCGATCGACGTGTCCATCAAGGGCTCCGGCGAGCCGCTCGTCATCCTTCACCACGACAACGCGGCGCCAGAATGGCTCCCGCTCTTCGAAGACCTCTCCTCTGACTTCAAGGTCATCGTCCCGGACCTGCCCGGCTTCGGGGGCTCGCAGCGGCTGGAGTGGGCGCGCCACCCCCGCGACTTCGCGGCGGTACTCCAGGTCCTGCTCGATCGCCTGGGCGTCGCCTCGGCCACCGTCGTCGGCCTCGGCTTCGGTGGCTGGCTGGCGGCCGAGATGGCTCCCAACAACCAGGCGCGCTTCCGGCGGCTTGTGCTGGTCGGCGCGCACGGCGTGAAGCCGCCCGAGGGCGAGATCGTGGATCAGATGCTGATGGACTTCCCCGACTACACGAAAGCCGGCTTCGCCAATCCCGAGGCGTTCACCGCGCTCTACGGCGAAGAGCCGAGCAAGGAACAGGTGCTCGTCTGGGATTACGCGCGCGAAGTGATCGCCCGAATCGCCTGGAAGCCGTATATGTTCTCGCTCCAGCTCCCCCATCTCCTGACAAACATCGAGGTGCCGACGCTCGTGGTCTGGGGCGACTCGGACAACATTGTGCCGCGCAGCGCGGGCCAGCGGCTGGCCGCCCTCATCCCCGGCGCGAAACTCGAAGTCGTCGCGGATGCTGGACACTTCGTCGACATCGAACAGCCGAAAACGTTGGCCGCGCTCATCCGCGCCCACGCGACGAGCTGAAGCGCTCCCCGAAAAGAGGCCGCCATGCCGGACACACTGATCCCCGACGAAACGCGCGCGATGGTCGGCCAGCTCCTCGCCGAACCGGTGAGCGAGACCATTACGGCGCTTCGCACCCAGCAGTTCGCCCATGCTACCGAAGACCTCAACCCAATCTACTTCGACGAGGCGGCGGCGAAAGCGGCGGGCTACCGGACGCTGGTCGCCCCACCGACCTACCTCGGTTATGTCATAGCGGCCAATCAGCCGATCGCGAGGATGCGGACAGACGGCCTCTTCGCGGGAGGAGGGGCACGCATTCCCCTCAATGTGAAGCGCGTGATGTTCGGCGGCCAGGAATGGGAGTTCCTCGCGCCCGCGTACGTCGGCGACACGATCACGGTGGAGACGCGGCTGAAGTCGCTCGACGAGAAGTCGGGGAGTTCCGGCCCGTTCGTCCTCCAAACGACCGAGACCACTTACACCAACCAGCTGGGCGAAGTCGTCGCCCGTGCCCGTGGCCTCAGCATCGCGAGGTAGGGGACAGTGGACAGGCGACAGGGGACAGTGCTAGCAGCTAGAAGCTAACAGCCAAACGGAGGGAAGGGTTGACGCAACAACGGACCGCCAATGACATCACAGTCGGCGACGAGCTGGCGCCGATGCCGAAGAACGCCTCGCGTTCGCAGCTATTCTGGTACAGCGCGGCGACGTGGAACCCCCACCGTATCCACTATGACCGCGAGTACGCGGCGGTCGAAGGCCACCCTGACGTGCTCGTCCATGGGCCGCTGCAGGGGGCGTGGCTTTCGCAGTTCGTGACCGACTGGATGGGGCCGGCGGGAAGGCTGCTCGCACTGAGCTGGCAGAACCGCGGACGCGC
>JAYUAG010000369.1:0-3929 GCA_043741475.1 Thermoflexaceae bacterium
AGAGTGATCGGCGGCCTGCGAGCCTCCGTCGCTCGCCTCCGCGACGCCGATCGCAACCGCTAAGCCGTCCTCATTACTCATCACCCATCACTCATCACCCTTTCTGTTCCGGAGGAACGCCATGATGCGCCAAGACCGCTTCACCGAGCAGGCCCAACAGGTGCTTGCACAATCCCAGGAGATCGTCCGCCGCCAGCGCAATAGCCAGTGGGCGGTCCCGCACGTGCTCGCCGCGCTCGTCGGCTTCCAGGGCGGTCTTGCCGAACAGGTGCTCCAGAAGCTGGGCGTCGACCTTGGCCGCCTGCGCGACCGCGTCGCCGCCGAACTGGGACGCCTGCCCAAGCTTCAGTACGACGTCGTCCAGATCTACACCACGCCTGAAGTCGTGCGCATGCTCGAAACGGCGAACGCCGAGGCCGAACGGCTCAAGGACGACTACGTCGGCGTCGAGCACCTGCTCATCGCCATCGCCGACAACGAAGAGAGCGGCGCTATGCGGCTGCTGGCGGAGTTCGGTGCAACGAAAGAAGCCCTCTATCGCGCCCTCGCCGATGTGCGCGGCAAGCAGCGCGTGACCAGCCCGACCGCCGAATCACGCTACCACTCGCTCGAAAAGTACTCGATCGACCTCACCGCCGCGGCCAGGGCGGGCAAGCTCGACCCTGTCATCGGACGCGAGGTTGAAGTGCGGCGCGTCATGCAGATCCTCAACCGCCGCACCAAGAACAACCCCGTCATTATCGGCGAAGCGGGCGTGGGCAAGACCGCGATCGTCGAAGGCCTCGCCCAGCGCATCGCCGCCGGCGATGTCCCCGAGAACCTCCAGGACAAGCGCGTCCTCGCGCTCGATATGGGCGCCCTCGTCGCGGGCTCCAAGTTCCGCGGCGAATTCGAGGAGCGCCTCAAGGCCGTCATCGAAGAGGTGAAGCAGTCCGCGGGCGAGGTCATCCTCTTCATCGACGAGCTGCACACGGTCATGGGCGCGGGCGGCGCGGACGGCGCGATCGACGCCAGCAACCTGATGAAGCCCGCCCTCGCGCGCGGCGAACTGCACGCCATCGGCGCCACCACCCTCGACGAATACCGCACCCGCATCGAGAAGGACCCTGCGCTCGAACGCCGCTTCGCCCCTGTTTATATCGACGAGCCCTCGGTCGAAGACACGATCGCGATCCTCCGCGGCCTCCGGCCCCGCTACGAGGCCCACCACAAGGTCGAAATCACGGACGACGCGCTCGATGCGGCCGCCCGGCTGTCGAGCCGCTACATGACCGAGCGCCGTCTCCCGGACAAGGCGATCGACCTCATCGACGAGGCGGCGAGCAAACACGTGATCGACGCCCAGTCGATGCCCGACGACGTGCGCGACCTGCGCAAGCGGCTCGACCAGCTCGGCGCTGAGGCCGACGCGGCCGCGGAGAAGCAGGACTACGAGGCCGCCGCCCGCATCAAACAGGACGTCCTCCAGCTGCAGGCTGAATACGCCACCCGGCGCGAAGCCTGGGCGACGGAACACCACATCGACCTGCGCGTCACGGCTGAGGACATCGCCGCGCTCGTCGGCATGGTCACCGGCATCCCCGTCACCCGCCTCGAAGAGACGGAGGGCGAGAAGCTCCTGAAGATGGAGGAGGCCCTCCACGGGCGCGTGATCGGCCAGGATCGCGCCATCGTCGCCGTCGCCGAGGCGATTCGCCGCGCTCGCGCCGGGCTCAAAGACCCGACCCGCCCGATCGGCTCGTTCATCTTCCTCGGCCCCACCGGCGTCGGGAAGACCGAACTCGCCAAGACCCTGGCGGAGTACCTCTTCGACGACGACGACGCCCTCGTCCGCGTCGACATGTCCGAATACCAGGAGCGCCACACCGTCAGCCGCCTGATCGGGGCGCCCCCTGGTTACGTAGGCTACGACGAAGGCGGCGGCCTCACCGAGCTGGTCCGCCGCCGCCCCTATAGGGTCATATTGTTCGATGAAGTGGAGAAGGCCCACCCGGAGGTGTTCAACACCCTCCTCCAGGTGCTCGACGACGGCCGCCTGACGGACGGACACGGCCGCACGGTCGACTTCCGCAACACCGTCATCATCATGACGAGCAACCTCGGCACGGGCGCCCAGGAGAAGGCTTCGCTCGGCTTCACCCGCCGCACGGATAGCACGCTCGACTACGACCGGCTGAAGGACTCGGTCGAACGCGCCCTGCGCGAGCACTTCCGCCCCGAGTTCCTTAACCGCATCGACGAGATCATCGTCTTCGAGCCGCTCACGAAGCCCGAACTCGAGCAGATCGTCGACCTTCTCGCCGAGGAGGTGCGCGAGCGCCTCGCCGAACGCCAGGTCGACTTCGTCCTCACGCCGGCAGCGCGCGAAGAGATCGTGCGCGAAGGCTACGACCCCGCCTACGGCGCCCGCCCCCTGCGGCGCGTCGTCCAGCGGCGCATCGAAAACGAACTCGCCCGCCGCATCCTCTCGAACGAGGTGCGCGAAGGCGAAACGGTCACCGTCGACTTCGCCGGCGGGGAATACCGCTTCAGTGCCACGGACCGCCCCGCCGAAGCGGAGGCCGCGCTCGAGCCGGTCGCCGCTCAGCTCTGAGCACCGGCGCTGATGTCCTCCGGGTTACGCCCCGGCCACCCCCCGGGCGGCAGAGGCGTAACCCGGCTGCCCCCGGGACCGGGGGCCAGCGATGACGACAGGGGCTAAAAATGAGGTGGCGTGGTGAAGCCGTTTGGATGAGCCTGCGAGTTGCAGAACGATGCTCCGGGCGCCAGCCCGGGCACGGTGAAGTGACCGTGCGCGCCGGGCCCGCCGGGGAGCGCTGCCCCCTCGCCGTGCCCGACTTCGCCATCGGGCCCCTTCACGTAATCCCGGATGACATGGTCGCCGTGGACGTGGATGCCGAGGACGACAACGTCCGCGCACGTCGAGTTCTCCCCGCCGTGGGCGGCCGCCCCGCCGGGCAATGCGAGCCCGGCCGCCAAGATGGCGCCGAGTGACGCGGCCAGGATGGCTGCCGCTGACAGCCGAACAAGTTTCGTAGTCATCGATTCTCTCCTTGCGGTAGAAAGTGGGGATCGAGCGCGCTTACGCGCGTGATCCGGTCGACGGGCAGGCCGTTGCGCTCGGCTGCCTTGCGGATGGATTCGGGCGTCGCGGAATATCCCACCTCCGACTGAGTCTCAGCACGCATTGCTGGGTGCTGCCGGAATGATGGGCGCCAGGAGGTGGGCCACGCGTCGCGAGAAATGGGTATTTTCAGACCGGAATGGGGCGACAAACGGCATGGCCGTAACAAGAACTTGTTAGTCGACGGCCGCTCGCCCGCCCGGGTTTACCCGACGAGGGAGTGGCGGGCCGCGTATGAGGCCGCTTCCGCCCGGTTGGCCGAACCGGTCTTGCCGAGGATGTTGCTGACGTGCCGGTCGGCGGTGTTCTTGCTGATCACCAGCAGCTTCGCGATCTCACCGTTCGTCTTGCCCTGCGCGACGAGCCGGAGCACCTCGACCTCGCGCGGGCTCAGCGTGGGGTCGAGCGGCATCTCGCGTGTGCCGTTGGCCAGGAACTCCCGCACCAGGCCCTGGTAGATCCGGTACTCGAAGTATGGGCAGGGAGCGCTCACTTCGTATTCAGCAAAGCGCGCTCCGGGGATGCCGGCTGCGACCGCCCGCGAGGCCTCGACCGGCACGACCGGGCGCCGTCCGGGTCCCTGGCATGAGACGACCAGGACGGGCAGGGCAAGCTTGCCGAGCCAGTCCCGGACATCCACCTCGAAACAGGACAGCATGTAGCGGGTCGCAATCTCGGGCGACTGCGTCTCCCGGATGGCCTTGGTGGAGGATTCCTGGGCCTCGAGCGGGCCCTTCGGGTAGAGGATCTCGGCAAGCAGCCGGCTCCCTAAGCCCCAATCCGCCCGGATGATGTCCGCGATCGC
>JAYUAG010000370.1:0-20315 GCA_043741475.1 Thermoflexaceae bacterium
CGCGACCCTGTCGCCGAGCCAGGTACCGCTACCGGGACGCCTGGCGACTGGTGGACGGTCTTCGCGCTCGTGCCGGACATCCTCGCGCACGCACAGGCGGGCTTCGGCCTCTTCAACAGCAAGCGCCGCGTGCTCCCGCCGGCCCTCCGCGAACTCGGGCTCACACGCGCGGGGTTCGTGGCGGGCAGCCAGTTCGTCTTCAGCCAGCATTGCAAAGCGGCGCGTGCGTCGGGAGTGAGCGACGAGAAAGTGGCCGCGATCACCGCCTGGACGACCTCGGACGCGTACGAGCCCGCAGAACGCGCCGTGCTCGCCTACACAGACGAAGTCGTCGGCCAGGATGGCCGCGTACAGGACGGCACCTTCGACGCGCTCAAGGCGCACCTCAGCGACGAAGCGATCCTCGAGTTGACCTACGCCGTGACGATGTATCGCCTGCACGCCACCATGTGCCGCGCCCTCCGCCTCGAGTACGACAACGTGGACGAGCGCATCGTTGAGATCGCCATGCCGGGCGCGCAGTCAGCGGACGTGATGAGCCAGATCAGCCGATAGCGAGCGCGTCAGGTTCAAAACGCGGGACCGGGGAGCCTCGTCCCAGCGCCTGATCGTAGCTGTAGATCCCCTCGAGACCATCGGCGACCGCATGCTCGATGACGAGGCAGTCGGCGAAGTCCAGAGTCGATCCTTCGTACCGTTCGAGCGCTCGGATCACAATCGGCTTCCCGGAGAGGTGAACCCCTCTGAGCTGCAGGAGTGGTACC
Organism: Thermoflexaceae bacterium; assembly: GCA_043741475.1. GTDB lineage: Bacteria > Chloroflexota > Dehalococcoidia > Tepidiformales > Tepidiformaceae > JAGQHB01. Next base: position 765 of record JAYUAG010000370.1, read on the forward strand.
AGCTTCGCCACGATTTCTGCGCGTCCGAGCCCGTAGATACGCCTCGACGAGAGTACGTAGGCTACCTCGGCAATAATGGCTTCGCTTGTGACGATCGCTTCAAACCCTTCGCGGACGCGGCGGAAGAGTTCGAGGCAGGCCCTGCCCTTCTCAGGGTCATCCCACGCGATGAGGCGGATGAAGATGTTGGCGTCGGTGAATCTTCCCACTGTTGCATCTCCCGCAGGTATGCCTCCGCCCGCTCTTCGTGGACGATCTGGCGAATTTCCTGCCAGCTGAGTGACACGGGCGGCACGCTTCCCGCGATCTCCTCGAGCGTCATCCGCTGCTCACGCCGGATTGACACAACACCCTCGTCGTCCTCGATGAACTCCACCCTGTCGCGCGGGCGCAGGCCGAGCCTATCGCGGATCGCCTTGGGCACGGTCACCTGGCCCTTCGAAGTAAGCGCGCCCGAAATCGCCATACCACGCCTCCCGGTATTACTTGTACCCATGGTAACACAAGCCGCCCCGGTCTTTACCACTTCAGCCAGGCCGGAGGCGCCTGCCCATCACATAGAACGGGTAGCCGGTGGGGAAGAAGCGCATCTCGGTGAGCGTCTGGAAGCCGAGGTTCGCATAGAGCTCGTGCGCCCGGCTATCGGTGCGCGTACTGAGAACGCAGGCGCTCCGCTCCACGCCATCGAGCAGCGCGGCGATCAAGGCCCGGCCGATGCCCTGCGACTGGCAATCGGGCGCGACCGCTATTTCCACGAGCTCATAACCCCCCCGGAAGAAGCGCCGGTAGTGGTCGGGTGTGATGACCGCGGCCGCCGCGTCGTGCCACCACTGGCCGGGGTCGCTGTTGTGGCCATAGGTCATGCCGACCACCCGCCCGTCTGCACGTACGGCCGCAAGCGAGCGGAAGCCTGCCTGGACGGCGTGTTGCTTGACCAACCGGTCGCGGACCTCGGTCGCGCGGCCCGTGTCGTTGTAGGGCGGCCTCGCAAAGGCGTCCCGGTAGACGCCGATTGCCGCTTCGAGCATCGGGCCGTGCGGCGGCAAAGGCTGGACCGACCAACTCAGATGGATAGCCCGCTCCGGTTGCCGTCGTCGCCAGCGCATCGGCTGCATGGTACCACCGGAGTGGTGAATCGATGGCACGAACCCTGATCGCTACCCGCGATACTGGGTCTTGCCGCCAACCTTGTCCTTGTTCAGACGCTTGTTCAGGTGGAGCCCTTCGAGCACGAATTCGACCGCTGCGGCCGTTTCGCCGGGCGACTTCGTGGCGCCGATTTTCTCGATCGCGTCCTGGAGTCCTTCGATCTGGCGGGCGAGGCTCACGTACTGCTGGCTCGGCGTGGTGTCACCGACTTCGACGGCGAGCCCCGCCTTGAAGCGGTTCACCGTGCCTTCCAGCTCACCCAGGTTGAACACGCGGTTGAAAACGGTGACCACGGCGCCCTGGATCAGCTTCTCGATGATCTGCTCCTCGCGACCGTCCTCGACGGTCTCGAATTCGACTTTGCCCGTGAGGCTGGGGACGATGTACGGAAGGTCGCTGACGCGCGGGACGACCACGTCTTCGCCGGTGACGATGGCGCGGCGGAGCGCGTTTGCGAGCAAACTCTCGTAGTTGGCGATGCTCGCGCGCACGCTCACGCCCGAGCGCTGGTTCACGTCCGGGCTCTTGCGCGCAAGGCGGCTGACCTCGGCGATCACTTCCTTCATATATTCAGGGACGGTGACGTTGAAGTCCGCCGGGAGCGCGTGATGCTCGGCCAGCATGATGTCGATTTCGTGCTCCAGCTTGACGGGGTAGTGCGTCCGGATCTGGGCGCCGTAACGGTCCTTCAGCGGGGTGATGATGCGGCCGCGGTTGGTGTAGTCCTCGGGGTTCGCGCTCGCCACGATGAAGACATCGAGCGCGAGGCGGATGCGATAACCCCGGATCTGGACATCGCGCTCTTCCATGATGTTCAGGAGCCCGACCTGGATGCGTTCGGCGAGGTCCGGGAGCTCGTTGATGCAGAAGATGCCGCGGTTGGTGCGAGGAATCAGGCCGTAGTGAATCGTGAGCTCGTCGCTCAGGTACTTGCCTTCCGCAACCTTGATCGGGTCCACCTCGCCGATGAGGTCAGCGATAGTGATGTCGGGCGTTGCCAGCTTTTCGCCGTAGCGGGCGTCGCGGTCGAGCCACGCGATCTCGGCCGCGTCGCCCTTCTCTGCGATGATGTCGCGGCCGGCGCGGGTGATCGGGTTGTAGGGGTCCTCGGGGATCTCGCAGTTGGCCAGCACGGGCGTCTCATCGTCGAGCAGCGAGGTGAGCGAGCGAATGATGCGTGACTTCGCCTGGCCGCGTTCGCCGAGGAAGATGATGTCCTGGCCGGCGAGGATGGCGTTGACAATGTGCGGGATGACCGTCTCGTCGAAGCCGTGAATGCCCGGGAAAAGGTTGTCGCCGGAGCGGATGCGGGCGATGAGGTTTTTGCGCAGCTCCTCGCGGACGGGGAGGACTTTGTAGCCGGAAGCCCTGAGTTCGCCGAGCGTGCGGGGCCGTTCGAGTGTGGTCATGGGTGGTAACTCCTCTCCCGCGCGGGGTCGGGCGGGGAAACCGTGCGCGTCGAGGTAACGCAAGCACGGGCGGGTGTTATCGGCCCGCGAACGAGCCCCTCAAGCCGATCGTGGGGGTGAGGCGTGGGGGTGTCAACCGGGCGTCCCCTGAGTCTGATTCTGTATTTACCGGGGCCTTGAATTGGGGCGCAAAGACACCTCAATCGCCGCCAGTTGCGCGCCGTCGTTGACGCTGCGAAAGCTCTGCAGCGCTGGATCAACCTCTAGCAAATCGCCCGCTCCAGGACTGAGCACGGTCAGCCCCCCGAGGGCCGCTGTCAGTTTCCTTTCGCCGGACACCAGTGACCGCTCGAACGCCGCAAGACAGGGGTCCCGCCGGTAAACCGCCACCAGCGGCTGCAGCCTGCCCTCCACCAGCGGGACGACGGCGTCGTAGTCAGGCGACAAGAAGGCGAGCAAGGAAATGACTTCGGGTTCGACCAGGGGCGCATCGCAGGACACGGCGAAGGCAAGCGGCGTCCGCACGGCGCGCAGGCCGGCGACCAGACCGGCGAGGGGCCCTGCCGCGTCCACGAAGTCTTGGACAACCTCCACGTCGACTCCTTCCGCAACGGTGAGCAGCGGAAGTACCTGGCCACGAGCGGCGACTATTACGACGGCCTGGCACCATGGCGCTGTGGCGTCCACGACCCACTGCAGCAGCGGCCGTCCGAGTAGCAAGGCGCAGGCCTTGTCGGAGCCGAAGCGCGTGCTTCTGCCACCTGCCAGGATCACCGCCGTCAACTCGCTCGCCATGCCTCCAAGGATACGGCCGGGTTGCCGATTGCACGCCGATGGCGCAGCGTTCGCGGATGTTCAAACGCAAACCGCGCATCACCGAGGACGTCTACGGCAAGCTGATGACGTCGTTCGGGCGCGTGGTGGATCTCGACCCCTTCGTCGGCGAACCGGCGAAGGCGCTGGCCGAGCGCGTCGTCGCCGAGAACTCCGAAGTCACGGATGCCCTCGACGCGCGCCTCTTCGCGGGCGCGGTCGACTACCATCTCCGGCTCCTCGCGGGCGCCTGGATCATGGCCGCCGAGGGCAGCGTCCCGCGTGCGACAGCAGAGGTCTTCGAGGAGGCCGTCGCCTGGCGCTTCGGTCCACTCGCGAAAGGGGCCGGAACACTCGCTCACCACGTATCACGCCTGGCTCGCGGCGAAGGCGATCGCATCAGCTAGCGGCCTGTCCCCTGTCCCCTAACTGAGCTTGCTCGAATAGCTGCCGAACGCCTGCGTCGTCGCGCGCGCGTAGGGGTTGACGACGACGTTGATCACCGACGGCTTGCCCGTCGCGATCGCGCGTTCGAGGGCGGGGCGGAGGTCCTCGGGCCGCTCGACGTACTCGCCGTGGGCGCCGAAGGCCTTCGCGACCTCGTCATAGCGGGTCATGAGGAGGTCGCGGCCCGGGACCTTGCGGCCCTCGATCGCGCCCGTCCATCCGCCGTTGTGCGAGATCACGCATATCACCGGCAGGTTGTGACGGACGGCCGTGTCGATCTCCTGAATGTTCATGCCGAAGCTGCCATCGCCGCCCACGAGCACGACCTGGCGGCCCGGGTTCGCGGCGGCGGCGCCGATCGCCGCGGGCAGGCCGACGCCCATGCAACCGTTCGGCCCGGCGTTGATGCGCGAACGGGGCACGAACGAGGGGATGCTCTGGCGGGCAAAGTTCAGGATCTCGTGGCCATCCTCGACGATGATCGCGTCGCGCTTCACCACATCGCGCACCTCGCCGCAGAGGCGAAGCGGGTGCATGGGCACGGCGTTGCTCGACATCTCGGCCTCGCTGCGGTCACGGCGCGCGGCATCCACCTGGCGAAGGTGGTCTACCCAGGGCGAGGTGCGCTTCGAGGCAAACGACCCCAGGCCGGCGTTGAGCTGCTGAAGGACGCGCCGGGCGTCGCCGACGATCCCCATCTCGACGGGGCGGTTGTGACCGATCTCGGCAGCGTCCGAGTTCACCATAATGAACTTCACATCACGCGCGAACCGCGGCGACGCGCCGAAGCCGATGATGAAGTTCATGCGCGTGCCGACGAGCAAGACGGTGTCGGCCTCGGCGAAGCCGGCGGAGCGTGCGCCGAGGAAGCTCAGATCATGGTCTTCGGGGATGAGGCCGCGCGACTGGGGCGTCGTCCATACCGGGATGCCCGTCCGTTCGACGAACTCTTGCAGCTCGCGCTCCGCGCCCGCCCAGGCGGCGCCGCTGCCGGCGAGCACGATCGGGCGCTGGGCGGACCGTAGCATTTCGATCGCCTTCTCCACGAGCACGGGGTCTCCTGGCGCTGGCGCTGGCACGAAGGGCGGTGGGAAAAACACTTCTTCCTGCTCAAGGCGGCGGTAGAGGATGTCGCCCGGAAGGTCGAGGTAGACCGGGCCCGGTTTCGCGCCCAGTGCTTCGCGGAAGCAGCGATTGACCATCTCCGGGAGGCGGTCGCTATGGAGCGCGCGCTCGGCCCAGCGGGTCACGGGCTTGAAGCAGCCGACCTGGTCGAACTCCTGGAAGGCGTCCATGCCGAACTGGCTGGTGGGCGCTGCCCCACCCAGCGCGATCACCGGGGCGCAGTCGGTATAGGCGTTCGCGATGCCCGTGAGGAGGTTCGTCGCGGCAGGCCCGGAGGCGCTCATGCACACGCCAGGCCGTCCCGTGGCGCGCGCGTAGGCGTGGGCTGCGAAAGCGGCAGCCTGTTCGTGACGCACATCGATCGTGCGGATGCCCACCTGCTGGCAGGCGCCGGCAAGGTCGATGATCGGCCCGCCCATGATGTAGAAGAGCGTGTCGACGCCTTCTCGTTTCAGTTGTTCGGCGATGAGCTGGTATCCGGGGACGACGGCCATGGGTAAGCCTCCTGAGTGACGCCTGGGCGTTGCGCATTTCACCACAAATGGGCACGGACACAAAGTCGCAGCCGCGAGCCCTACTCTTCGACGATGACCTTTGCCTTCATCACCGGGTGGATGCTGCACTTGTACTCCACGGTGGCGACGGTGTTGAACTGCCAGACGAAAGTCTCGCCCTTCTTGAAGCCGCGTGGGCCGCTATCGAACTTCCCGCCCGTCACGGTGTGGTTCGCGCCGGAGTCGTTGCGCCACTCGATCGCGTGGCCCTTTTTCACCCGCACCTCGACGGGGTTGTAGGCGCCGACGGTCTTGTCGTCGTCAACGATTGAGACAGTCTCATCGATCTCGGCGTGGCCAGAGTACCCGTTCTGGCCGTTGAACCAGAAGGCGTAGGCGCTGGTGTACCAGAGCACGGCGAAAGAACCCATGACCAGCAGGCCGAACGCCGGCAACGCCACCTGGAGCTTCGGGACTGCCTTCAGCACCACGATCTTGGAAGCAAGCAGGGCGAGGGCCGCGATGCCGAAGGCGCTGTGGATGTACACCCGGTTGGGCGTGCCCTGCGGTCCCGGGTCGAGGACGCAGAACGTCGCCACTACCACCGCGAGCATCGCGACCGTTCGCCCCTCCCAGCGATGGGCCGCCGACAGCGGCTTGTTCCAGGCGGAAGGAGACGGGATCCAACCGTAAACCAGGGACATGGTGGCAACCTGGAGGATCGCCCCCGCGAGGACGATGGTGACGAGGATGAGTTTCAGATCGATGACGCCATCGAACGTGCCGGGGCGCAGGGCGAGAAACATGCCGACCTCCGAAGGTGCGGAATCTACCGCGAGCAGCGCCGCCAGACAAGATGCGGGTGCGTTGTTCGACCGCGGACGGCACGGGGCCGACCATGAGCCGATGAAACCAGGACGAAGCGTGACGCAGCCAGCGGCCGCGATCCTGGCCATTCTCGTTCTTGCCCTCAGTGGCGCATGCGACTCCGAGCGCCAACCCGTAGCCCCAGCCACGTCCACGGCGTCGCCAGCAACTCCGGCACTGACGCCGGACCCGCGGCCGGTGCTTTACGCCGTGGGCGACATCGCCGACTGCACGAGCGAAGGCGACGAAGCCGTGGCTGCTCTTCTCGCGGGGAGCGAGGCCCCGATTGCGGCCCTTGGCGACTTGGCCTATGAGCTGGGCACGGCGGACCAATTCGCGCGTTGTTTCGAACCGGCCTGGGGCCCGTTGAAAGCGCGCATCCGGCCCGCAGTCGGCAACCACGACTATGGCCGCGGTGAGGCGGACGACTACTACGCCTACTTCGGCGCCGCCGCAGGCCCGGCGCGGCTGGGGTATTACAGCTGGGACTACGCGGGCTGGCACATCCTCGTGCTCAACAGCGTCTGCGATTTTGTGCCCGGCGGTTGTGGCGCCGGCTCACCCCAGTACAAGTGGCTGGTCGCGGACCTCGCGGCACACCCGGCCGCCTGCACCCTCGCCTACTACCACCACCCGAGATTTACGTCGGGCATCCACGGAGACACGGAGGCGATGGCTGCACTCTGGGAGGCGCTCGTCGCCGCGGGCGTGGATCTCGCGCTCGCCGGCCACGACCACCACTACGAACGCTTGGCGCCCCTCGACGCGTCCGGCAAACGCGACGACACAGGGGGCATCCGCTCGTTCATCGTCGGCACAGGCGGGGGCAGACTGTTCCCGGTGTTGCGCATCCACCCGGCGAGCGAGGTGCGGGAAGTGCGCACTTTCGGCGCGCTTGAGCTGCGCCTCGGCGCCACGGACTACAGTTGGCGCTTCCTGCCGATCGCGGGCAAGACCTTCACCGACAGCGGTGCGGGGACGTGCCATTGAAAAGCCTCAAGGTGGCGGCGTGAGGCATGGTACGATTCAGCTACCAAAATCGTGAGGAGCACAGCCATGGCACACGACTTCACCGCCGTCATCGAGCGGGACGAGGACTGGTGCATCGCCTATTGCCCGGAGCTGCCTGGCGCCCACGGTCAGGGTCGCACGCTCGAAGAAGTGAAGCACAGTCAATCCGAGGCAATCGAACTGATCCTCGACGTGCGCCGACAGCAGCAAGCTGTCGCCGTTTGACCCTCGGGTGACCGCCAGACCGTCACCTCCGTAGAATCAGCCCCGATGCCCCAACCTATCTCGGGCCTGCGCCTCCTCGTGCGGAGCGCGCCATGACGACGCGCGAGCAGGTGGCCGCCGCCATGGCCTTCTTCGAAGCGAGCGACGACATCGTGCTGCTCCGCCGGGCGCTGGGCGAAGTCGCGCCGCGCGCCCGGCGAATGGTGACGGCGCTCCTCACCAAAGGCGGCGAAGATGCCCTCCCGCCCCCGGCCGACCTTCGCGCCGCAAAGGATCCGGCCACGGCTGACCAGTCGTTCAGGAGCCTCCGGGGCACTGACGACTTCTCCTTGCTCCAGGTGCTCGCGCGTTCGATTGGGCGGCGCGTGGAGACGATCGAGATCGCCGCGTCCGCGGACTTCCCGGAAGGGGTGCGCGTCCGCGTCCCCGAGAAACCTGTCCACCCCACGGCCGGGCGGCGCATCGCCGGGACGGTCGAAGTGACGGGCACGACGCTCCAGGTGTTACTCGACAACGGCGAGACCTGGGAAGGGCCACCCAGCCTGGCCGAACTGGAACGGGGCGCCTGACGCCCGCGCACCATTTGGCAGATTTCAACGGCCGGACGGACCGGACGCGGGCTCGCTCCCAAACCGTTCTGGGTAGCCGTGGGCCGCTGTGCCCACGGGCGGACGCACGCTGCTTGAGCGCCTTACGAGGAGGATGGCTCAGTCCGTCCGGGGGCCGAAGGCGCCAGTCGCATTGCAGTATGTCAGGTCGCGCAACGTCTCGACGGAGGGCGCGAAGGACGCAACATTTGTGCCGGAACGACACGATTCGCCACGTGCCCGCGGGCACGGTTCGCGCCCTACGCGTACAACGCCGCCGCAAGACGCATCGACGACGCGACTTCGTTCAGTAGCTCGGCGGGCGCGATCACCGTCACCTGGTGGCCCCAGCCCCGCACCCACGGGATGAATTCCAGCAGGCTGTCGAGCCGCAACTCGAATCGCAGGCGGCCATCCGGCAGCGGCGTGGTGCGCTGCGTCGAGTGCCAGCTCGTCTCCGCGACGCGCGGCGCCACCTCGGCCGCGAACTCGAGCGTGATATCGAACACATCATCGCCGAGGACGGCGCCGCCCCAGCTCTGGGCGACGCGCGCGCGCAGGTCGTCGAGCCCGACTGCGCCGGAGTCGAAGTGTTCACCCGTCCGCTCGACCTCCACAATGCGCTCTACCTTGAAGGTGCGCAGCTGGCCGTGTGCGTGGCTGAAGCCGAACACGTAGGTCGCGGCGCCGTTCGCGCCCGGTTCCAGCAGATATGGGTCCAGCGCCGTTTCTTTCTTCGGGCCCGCGCCCTGGGAGTGATAGCTGATGCGGACGGTCGCCGATTCCGCCCAGGCCTGGGTGAGTGCGCGCAGGATGTCCACATAGGTCGCGTTCACGGTGCGCTTGCGCAGGTCTGCGACGCTGCTCTCGACTTCGCGGCCCAGCGCCAAGGGGAGCGCATCGGCCAGCTTTTCGAGGGCGGAGAGGCCATCGGGGTCGCGCTCCGCGTGCCGTGCGTAGAGCCGCGTCGCCAGGAACACGGCGCGCGCCTCCTGCAGCGAAAGGCGCACGGCGCCCACCGGCGAGGAGCCCGGCATCAGCCGCCAGCGACGCCCTGTGCCCTCCATCAAGGGGACGCCGAGCTCGCTTTCGAGCACGTTCAGGTCGCGTTGGATGGTGCGGGTCGAATAGCCGGTGTGCTCCGCCATCTCGCGGACCGTGAGCCCGGCCGGGAACTTGCGCAGGCGGCGCTCGATCTCCACGAGGCGGCTGGCGCGGCGGGTTTGCTCGGTCATTGGATACGCTCCCTGGCGCACCGGTGAGCCGGGCGCGGGCACAGGTTCGTCGCTCGCCGCGACAGATCCTGTCGCGCAATGATAGTCCTTCGCCTACACGACCGAAACTTCACACTCGCTTACAGTGGTCGGCGATGGCCGAGCCCGAGACGTTTGGCACCGTGACCTTCCTGGGCGCCGAGGCAGTCGGCCAGCCGGGCCAGCGCCGTTTCCGCATCAAAGTGATGAACGACGAGGGCCGAACGGCCTCGCTCTGGCTGGAGAAGGAGTCGCTCACCGCCCTCGGCGACGCGATCGAGACCGTCCTGAAGGACGAGAGTTTCGAGCAGCGCCGGCCGTCCACGCCGTCCACGCCGTCCGATGATCCCGTGTTCCCCTGGCGCTGCGACCTTGACTTCCGCGTCGGGCAGCTCTCAATGGGCGTGTACCGGGAACAGCGCCAGCTCGTCTTCATGGCGGCGGAGGTGGTTGCCGAAGGTGACGAATCCGGGGCGGCCCTTCAGGTCGCCGTCGATTTCGGGCGCGGGATCGACTTCCGCCAGCAGATCCTGCGGGTCGTGGCCGCGGGGCGGCCGCCCTGCCCGCTCTGTGGCGGCCCACTCGATCCTTCGGGCCACGTCTGTCCGCGCCAGAACGGACACCACAAGCAGGATTGAGTTGGCCGTTGGCCGTTGGCCCTTGGCCGCGAGCGAAGACCTGGTAGCCGCGACCCACTGTGGTCGCGGGCGGACGTGCCCTCCCGTGGGCGACACACGATCTGGTCACACCATCGGCCACCCGCCATGCATGATCACGCCCGCCGGGCAGGCCGTAGAATCGGCATCGGAGGTATGTGATGACCGAGTACGACCTGATTGCGATCGGCGCCGGCACGGGCGGGCTCACCGTTACGAAGCTCGTGGCCCGGCGCGGCAAGAAGGTCGCAATGATCGAGCGGTTTAAGCCCGGCGGCGACTGCCTCTACACTGGCTGCGTGCCGACGAAGGCGCTCGTTCACGCGGCCAAGCTGATCCATCACGCGCGCAATGGCGCCCGTTTCGGCGTGATCGCGGACGGCATCCGCCTGGACTACGAAGCGGTCCGCCGCCACGTCGCGGAAGCGCAACACGAAGCCGGCCAGGTCGAGTCGCCCGAAGCGATCGCGAAGAACAACGTCACGCTCATCACCGGCGAAGGGCGCTTCGTCGATGCACACACGCTGGAGGTGAACGGCGAGCGCCTCTCCGCGAAGAACATCGTGATCGCGACCGGCGGCGAACCGGCCGTACCACCGATTCCGGGGCTGGCCGAGGCCGGGTTTGACACGAACGTCCAGGCGGTCGCCTGGGAGACGTTGCCAGCGTCGCTCTGCGTGATCGGGGCCGGCCCCATTGGCAGTGAGTTCGGCCAGCTCATGAGCCGCTTCGGCGTGAAGGTGACGATGTTGCAGAGCGCCGGCCGGATTATGGAGCGCGACGACCCGGAGGCTTCGGCGCTCATGCGCACGCTCTTCGAAGACGAGGGCATCACGGTGCACACTGGCGCGAAGGTCACGCGCGTCGAAGGCGGCGCGCCATCAAGGCGCGTGTTCTTTGAGCAGGATGGACGCGAGGTGAGCGTCGAATGCGAACGGCTGCTCGTGGCCGCGGGGCGTAAGCCGGAGCTCGAATCGCTCAACCTCGAAGCGGCGGGCGTGAAGACCAACAGCCGTGGCGTGGTCGTGAACGAACAGCTGCGGAGCAACGTGCCCCATATCTTCGCGGTCGGCGATGTCGCCGGCGGCTACCAGTTCACGCACGTCGCCGAAGCGCAGGCAAGGCTCGTCGCGAACCTCATCAACAAGCCGGGCTTCGTGAGCCGCCGCTTCCAGAAGTGGAGCGACCGCGTCGTCCCGCGCGTCACCTACACGGACCCGGAAGTGGCCTCCGTCGGCCTCACGGAAGACGACGCGCGGAAGCAGCGAAAGAACGTCAAGGTCTGGCGCGTGCCCCTCGCCGAGGTTGATCGCGCCATCACCATGGGCGCAACCGAGGGCTTCCTCAAGGTGGTCACGGCCCGCGGCTGGCAGAGCAAGTTCGGGCTTGCGGGTTCACTTGGCGACGAGATTGTTGGCGCCTGCCTCGTCGCGCCGGGCGCAGGCGAGCTGCTCATGCCGCTCGTCGTGGCGATGAAGGCGCGGCTACCCATGGGGCTCGTCGCCTGGAACATGCAGGCCTACCCGACGATGTCCCTCGGTGTGCGCCAGGTCACCGGGTTGCCGTTCGACGTGTGACCGATGGCAGGGGCGAACGCGCCCCGCGTTCGTCCGTAGCCCCCCCGATCGGTACACTCGCGGCTCACCAACCATCCCAAAACCGCGTCCCTGCGAGGCCTGCCGATGCCGCTGTCACTGCGTTTTACGTCGAACGTCTTCAAGGTCGACACCCTCAGCCTGAGGGGCCATTCCGAGCAGATCGTGAAAGGCGGACGGGACCTCTTCCCGCTGCTGCCGAAGGCCTTCGCCGGCGTGAGGCAGATCGGCGTTATCGGCTGGGGCTCGCAGGGCCCAGCACAGGCGCAGAATCTGCGCGATTCGCTCGAGGGCACGCCCATCACCGTGAAGGTCGGCCTTCGAACTGGCTCGAAGGCGATGGCCGATGCCCGCGCCGCCGGCTTCTCCGAAGACGCGGGCACGCTCGGCGAGATGTTCGAAGTCGTCGCGGAGTCCGACCTCGTCATTCTCCTCATCTCCGACGCCGCCCAGGCGGAGCTCTGCGAACAGATCTTCGCGCGTCTGCATCCGGGCGCCACGCTCGGCCTCTCGCATGGCTTCCTCGTCGGCCACATGAAGACCGTCGGGCTTTCGTTCCCGGCCAACGTCAACGTGATCGGCGTCTGTCCGAAGGGCATGGGGCCATCGGTACGGCGCCTGTACGTGCAGGGCGCGACCGTCAACGGCGCCGGCATCAACAGCAGCTTCGCCGTCGAACAGGATATCGATGGCCGGGCGACGGACCTCGCGCTCGGCTGGTCGGTCGCGATTGGTTCGCCCTACACCTTCCAGACGACGCTCGAGTCCGAGTTCAAGTCCGACATCTACGGCGAACGCGGCATTCTCCTCGGCGCCGTCCACGGCATCATCGAGAGCCTCTACCGGCGCTTCATCGTCCAGGGGATGAGCCACGAAGACGCCTTCCGGCACTCGGCCGAGGCGATCACCGGGCCGATTTCACGCCTCATCTCGAAGCAGGGGATGCTCGCCGTCTACGACGCGGTGGGGGCTGATGGCCGCCCTGCCTTCGAAGCCGCCTACGCCGCTTCCTACCCGGCGGCGAAGGATCTGCTCTCCGAGATTTACGACGAAGTCTCTTCCGGCAACGAAATCCGAAGCGTAATCATGGCCGGCGAGCGGCTGAAGACGACGCCGATGGGCAAGATCGACGGCACCGAGACGTGGGTGACGGGCACAAAGGTCCGCGCCCACCGCGTCGAAGACGAGATCCCGCTCGACCCCTTCACCGCCGGTGTTTACGTCGCGACGATGATGGCCCAGATCGACATCCTCCTCGCCCACGGCCACCCCTATTCCGAGGTGGCGAACGAGTCAGTGATCGAGGCGGTCGATTCGCTCAACCCCTATATGCACGCGCGCGGCGTCGCGTACATGGTCGACAACTGTTCGACGACCGCCCGGCTAGGCTCGCGCAAGTGGGCGCCGCGCTTCGATTACGTCCTCACCGAGCAGGCCTACGTCGCCGCCGATGCGCGCCAGGCCCCCGCCGGCGGCCTCCTCGACAGCTTCAAGGAGCACGAGATCCACCAGGTGCTGGCGGAGTGCGCGAAGCTCCGTCCATCCGTCGACATCTTCGTGGAGTAGCTCCGCAGGACCGCGAATCCTTCAACTTCGAGTGGACGATTCCGTGTCGTGGGCCATCCCGCCCTCACCCTCTGCCCCCTCGCCCACTGCGGTGGGCGAGGGGAACGCGGAGTGGAACAGCCTTCGGCGACTCAAGTTGGCAGGGCGCTAGACGGGCAGGATGGCGCGGCGTGCCGGGCGGTCGTAAGCGTAGTTCTCGTTCGGGTTGATCCCGATTTCGCGCAACATCCAGTACATCTCCGCGACGAGCACCTTATCATCGACGAGGCGCAGGAACTCGGCGCCGCGCGGCCGGATCGGGTCGTAGGCCGTCTCGGTAAGGGCAGTGTGGTCGCCGGCATAGATGGCCGTGGCGCGTTCGACGCCGAAGAGCGGCCGGGGCCGCCCCGCCTGTAGCGCGACCATTGCATCCCAGCTGGTGGCGAGCCCATAGACGCCGTCGATCTCGACGGGCTTGTCCGCGAACAGGGCACGCGCGCCCTCCATCCCGCCCGTCTCGAAGCCAGCGATCAGGTCGGCGACCGTCTTGCGCGTCCCCGAGGGCGAACCGCCGCGGTAGCCGAGGGCGTTGTCCATCGCCGCTGTGGCGGGCTTATCGAGGACGGTGTCGCGCAGCATGCCGTAGAGACGCCGCTCGGCGATTTCGCCGCCACCAAAGCGGAAGACCTCTACCACACGCTGGGTGAACGGCCGCCAGTCGTAGCCCTTCGCCTCGATTGTGGCGCGCACGACGACGACATCGCCGTCCTCGATGTACTCGATGTCGGTGTAATTGCAGTCGGCGTAGTCACGGAGGAATTCGCGGTGCCAGTCGGCGATGGCGACGCTCGAGCGCAAGGTGGGCCCGCGAAACGAATAGAAGAGCGCGTCGGGGGCGTGCAGCGCCTCGATTTCGGCGAAGCGGTCGAAGTTGATCGCGGTCAGAAGGGCGTTGACGGTGTCGACGTTCGCCATGCTCGGGGACGCATCCTGTGGCTCGAGTTCTCGGGGATTCTACCCCGGCGAAGGCAACGGGCGAGCGCGGCTGATCGCTAGCCGGTGGCGCCTGAGCCGGTCACAACGAGCGTCACGGCATTCGCGGTGCGGATGAGGTTGGTGAGCGGGCAGCGTTCGTGGGCGTAGCGGTGAAGCGCGGCGTGTTGGTCCGGCGTCGCTTCGGGCGCGTCGATGGTGACGTACGCGGTGATCTCCCAGGGCAGCCGCGGGTCGCTGGTCTCGATCCCGAGGAAGCGGGCGTCGTTGTTGAGCGCGGTGACGCGCACTTCGATGCGGTCGACCGGGATCTCCAGCATGGCGGCGCCGAGCTCGTAGGTGTGCGTCAGGCACGTGCCGAGCACACCGCAGAGGAGTTCCGGGGAGTTCGGCCCAAGGCTCCAGCCACCGAAGGCCGGGCCGGAGTCGCCGATGAACTCCCAGCCGCGGATGCGCAACTTGCGTACGCCCGTGAGGTCGTCCGCGATCACCCTCGCCTCGACCGTCTCGCTCCAATCAGCGCCGTGGGGGCGAGCGGCCGCGGCGGCGGCCATGCTCTGTCGCTTCTGCCTGAGATAGTCCCTCAGTCCCCTTCCGGGCATTCCTCACCTCGCGTTTTCAGGTTTGTCAGCATTGGGGAGTGGCCCCGGTAGGGCAAGACACGCGATACTACGCGCATGGCCGACGACAACCTGTTCACCATGCTCTCCGCCTACCGCCCCGGCTCGAACGCCACCCCGTTCGAGAACTACTGCACGAGCGCGATCGCGTACTTCTTGCAACGTGGCCACCGCACCCTCACGGCGCTCTTCGCCACCGCCTCGGGCACGCCCGGCGAACAGCTCGCCGTGGTCGAGGTCCAGCCGCTGATCGCGGACATCGGCATCGTCGACCTCGTCCTCACCTTCGAGGACGGCCGGCGCGCAATCGTCGAGGTCCAGGTCGAGCCGTCATCGGACACGCGCGGCCTCATGGGGATTGAGGAATTCGCGCGCTACTGGCAGGAGCACCCTGCCCTGGTCTTCCTCGGGTTGCCCGGGACGCCCTCGCTGCCGAACTGGAAGGCCATCAGCTGGGTCGATATCGCCGACGCACTGGAGGGCGAGCCTGAGACATTGGCCTGGCAGTTCGCCGAGTTCATCATGCGTGACGTACTGGGTCTCGGCCCGGTGCCGCTCGAACAGGCGCTGAGCACAAACCGGCTCTACGCGATCGGCGGCGCCGCGCTGCGCCGGAAGTTCGGCGACCGTGCTCGCTATATCAACAGCGCGTCCCGCCCCATGAACGGCCGCTATCGCTACATGGGCACGACCTTTTCCCTCGATGGCGACGACATGAGCTACTGGCTCGGCATCGTCAACGAGGCGCTGCCCCTCAGCGAGCACTACCACGTCATGCTCGCCAGCAAGACGGCGCCCCTGTTGCAGGGGGCAGAACGCCCTCGCGCCACCGGCGACTGGAAAGACTGGGGCTTTTGGACGGGTCTGGGCCGCGTCGTCCGGCCAATCACGACCGAGAACTACGTCGAACTGCTTGACCGCATCCTGTCCGGACCGCCCCCCGAGGAGACGCCCACTCCGTCGGCCGAGCCGAGGGCCGCCGTTTAGCCCCGGAGCGTTTTGAGCTGTCCCGCGTGATCACGCAGATGGAAGGAAACAACGCCAACGACGGCGCCGATGTTCGTCTTTCCGAGCGGTCCGAACTCCGTCTCCGTGGCAAGCTGCGATTCCTGGACCTGAAGCACTGCGGAGACGGCCTTGGCGTGTTCGGCCGGGGTCTGGGCAAAGGCTTCGTCGGCGCTGGCGAACGAAGGGCGCGCGGGGGAGGGGACGTTGGCCTGACCGGTCGCCTTGGCGATGCTCATGCCGAAGAATCCGCCCGCGCTGGCGACGTGCTCGGCGACCTCTTTGGCGCACCAGGCGGCCTCGCCCTCGGCGCCGCCCGCGGGCTTCGTCTCCCAGTGGGGACCGGCGAGCTTGAGCTCGCTCATGTACTCCGCGTAGGCCGCTTCGATCTCTGCGATGTTTGCCATGGAGTTGGTTGAACCTCGATTGAAGTGGCGTTCAGTGTGGCGAACGCAGCGCTAACATGCCACCGAACGTGCTCGTGCTTCAGAGACGGTCTCGCCAGTAGCCCGGCCTGCGGCTCGTGTGGGAGATGGCGATGATCTCGATCAGTCCCGATCGGCCACGGTAGATGATCTGAAACGGCGACCGCGAAACAAGGGGACCGGCGGGTCCCGTGTAGATGGGGACTTCCGATCCCGGGGAACTCACGGATCAGCGTCAACTGGGCCTCGATGGCGTCGAGAGAGCGATTAGCCTCCTCCGGGTCGAGCCGGATGTAGCGGGCCACGAGCTCGTCGAACTCTTGCTCAGCGCCCCGCAGGAACCCGTAGTCGAGAAGCATCGACCCGCTCCCTCAGTCTGCTCAAAACCTCGTCGCCGGGAATCGGCTGGCCGAGACCCGCGTCCATCTCGGCGATGCGGCGCTCGATCTCCGCAGCCCAGGCCTCGTCGTAGTCCGGGTCCTTGTCGTCTTCGACGCTGAGCCGAAGGTCGATCCACAACAGCTCGCGTTCGTCCCGCGCGAGCGCCAGTGCGGCCGACTTGACCTCTTCGAACGTGTTCATGGCTTCGAACCTCAAGGTCATTCCAGCGGTTCACCCGCCGCGCAGCGAGACGCCCAGCTCCTTCTCCAGCCGTTTCAGCAGCCCGCCGCGAATGTGCGACACGTCCTCGTCCGTGAGCGTGCGGTCCGAAGCCTGGTAGCGGAGACCAATGGCGATTCCGGGTTTTCTCAGCTCAGCTACACGCGTTACGCACCGAAGCGATTCAGCTCCTTGACCGCCAGTAGCCGGGATCCCGGCTCAAGTGCGCAATCGCCAACACGAAGACTCGCCGCCGTTCGCGCCGGTACACAATCTGGTAGTCGAAGTCCCGGAGCAGCGCACGCCGGAACCCGCCGGGAAGCGGGTTGCCGGAATCAGGAAACTCGGCGAGCCGGGCGAAGACCGTATCGACCGCAGCACGGAAGGCCGCGCCACGCCGCTCGTCACCGAGCCGGAACCACTCCGCGGCCTCCACGAACTCGGCGAGAACGTCTGGGTGCAGCTCAAGGTGCAACGGCCCTGTCTCCAAGGCGAACCGCTATTTCCTCTCGAGCTTCGTGCCACGGTATCGCCTTAACCCGCCCGGATTCGATTTCGTCCCATCGGGCGGCAACCATGGCCATGAGCTCGGCTCCGAAAGCCTCACCCGCTGGCTCCTGGTCGGCCACGATGTCGCGGATCAGGGTCTCCTGCTCCTCCCTGGAAAGCGCCAGTGCGGCCGCCTTGACTTCTTGGAACGTGTTCATGGCTACGAACCTCAAGGTCATTCTAGCGGTTCAGCCGCCGCGCAGCGAGACGCCCAGCTCCTTCTCCAGCCGTCTCAGCAGCCCGCCGCGAATGCGCGACACGTCCTCGTCCGTGAGCGTGCGGTCCGACGCCTGGTAGCGGAGACGCAGGGCGAGCGCCTTCTTCCCTTCCGGGACGCCGGCGCCGCGGTACTCGTCGAAGATCTCGGCGGAAATGGTCACTGTGCCTGAACGGTGCGAGCGCACCATCTCCACAAGCCGGCCAGAAGGCGTATCCGAGTCCGCGAGCAGCGACAGGTCCTCCCGGTACGCCGGAAAGCGCGATGGCGCCGCGTAGTCTGGCCGGTCGGGCAACACCCGGGCGAGGTCTTCGAACCAGAGCTCCACGAGGAAGACCGGCTCGTCGATATCGAACTCCGCAGCCGTATCGGGATGGACCTGGGCAACGACGCCAACCATTTCCTTGCCTGCGTGGACCGTCGCGCTATGGCCCGGGAGCAGGCCGAAAGCTTCGGACGGACGGAAGCTCGCGGGGACGCCGAGCGCCTCGAGAGTCGCCTCCAGCGCGCCCTTGGCGTCGAAGAAATCGAGCTGTTCCGCGCCGGGCGTGGACCAACGAGTCTCCCGCGAGCCGCCCGCCAGCGCACAGAGCACCGGCCGCTCATGTGGCAGGTCCGCCTCCACCGGCAGGTATTCGAGCCCGATTTCGAAGAGGCGGAGCGCGCCTTCGTGGTTGTGGCGGTTGGCTGCATACGTTTCGAGCAGGCCTGCGCGCAGGCTGGTGCGCAAGAACTTATGTCGCGCCGCGACAGGGTTCACGACGCTCAGCGGCTTCCTTCCGATGGCGTCACCGGGTTCCACGACAAGGTCGAGGTGGCCTATGTCCGTCAGCGAATAGGTGATGATCTCCTGGAAGCCCAGGCCCACGACAAGGTCGCGCACCGACTCCCGCAGCTCCTCCAGCGGCCGGGGCGCCGCCTCGGGCAGCGCGCCGCGGAGAAAGGTGGTGGGCAACCTGTCGTAGCCGTGGATGCGCCCGATGTCCTCGATCACGTCCTCGGGGATCTCGACATCGGGCCGCCAGGCGGGCGGCTGGACGCTGAACGCATCTCCCGGCGCCGCCTCAACGGTGAAGCCAAGAGACGTGAGGATGCTGTGCACCGTCCTCTGCGGGATCTCCATGCCGAGCACCCGCGCGATGAGCTCCGCCGGCACCAGGATCGTGCGAGCGGGCCGCTCCCCCGGGAAGACGTCGACCATGCCGGTGGCGATGCGGCCGCCGGTCAGCTGTTCAAAGAGGTGAAGCGCGCGCTCCTCGGCGTACATCGCGATTTCGGGGCCGATGCCTTTTTCGAACCGGAGGCTTGCCTCGCTGCGCAGATGCAGCCGCGTCGACGTGCGGCGAATCGAGCCCGGCCGCCAGTTCGCCGCCTCCAGCAGGATCGTCGTGGCGCCTGCGTTGACTTCGCTGATCGAGCCGCCCATGACGCCGGCGATGCTCGATGGGCCCTCGGCGTCGCACACGAGGCCCATCTGCTCGTCGAGTTCCCGGGCCACGCCATCGAGGGTGACTATCGTCTCCCCAGGCCGGGCGCAGCGGACGATGATCTGCTTGCCGCGAATGAGGTCGTAGTCGAAGGCGTGGAGCGGCTGGCCGGTCTCGATCATCACGTAGTTCGTGATATCGACGACGTTGTTGATCGGCCGCTGGCCGTGGCGGATAAGCCGCTCCTGCAGCCAGGCGGGCGATGGCCCGAGCTTGACGTTTTCGATCACCGCGGCGATGAACCGCGGGCAAAGCTCCGGGTCTTCGATCGTCACGGAAACGAACGATTCCACCGGCGGCCCCGACTGTGTGAAGTCCCGGTCAGGTTCACGTAGCGTCTTCCCGGTGAGCGCCGCCGTCTCGCGCGCGAGCCCGAGCACACCCAGCAGATCGGCACGATTGGCCCAGGTGGAGATATCGAAGAGGACATCGCCGAGCTGTTCCACCAGCGGCCGGCCCGGGACGGCGTCGGGCGGGAG
>JAYUAG010000371.1:0-1538 GCA_043741475.1 Thermoflexaceae bacterium
GCTGCGTTTCAGCGGCTCGCCGGGCGCGCTCATCCGCTCGAAGAGATGGGCCTCCATTTCGATGCCATCACGAAGGAGTCCGCCGAAACGGCAGCCGAAGTTTGGCGCGCCTACCGACAGCGCGGCGGCCCGAGGGAGCGGCTCATTCCCGACTTCCTCATCGGCGCCCACGCCCTGACCCAGGCCGACCGTCTCCTCACGCGTGACCGTGGCTTCCAGCGTCTCTACTTTCCGGCGCTCGTCATCGTCGACCCGGCCACCAACTGACGGCTCACGCTCCCGCGGCCGCCGCCAATCCTTCCATCGCCCGCACCGCTGCCCCGACTTCCATCCCCGTAATCCGCTGCTCCGAAACCCACGCGCGGAACCCGGCCTCGTCCCATCTCCCTCTCGTGATCGTGTCGTCGATCGAGGGATAGCGTGCCGCCGCCGCGCGCAGGTCCATGAGCACGCGATTGCGCGCCACGACCCGCGCCGCCTCGCCGCTGCGGAGCGCGACCATGACCTTCATGTTCGCACGCCCCAGCGCGCGCCCGGCGAGCACCGGTTCCGCGAGGATTTCGTCCAGCGGGAACATCGATAGTAGCCGCGCCGCCCCGACCGTCCCCAGCCCCGGGATGCCGGGAAGGTCGTCGCTTACGTCGCCGCTGGCGGCGCGATAGTCGAGGTAACGCTCGCGCGGGAAGATGATC
The DNA here is from genome assembly GCA_043741475.1 of Thermoflexaceae bacterium. Classification (GTDB taxonomy): domain Bacteria; phylum Chloroflexota; class Dehalococcoidia; order Tepidiformales; family Tepidiformaceae; genus JAGQHB01. The sequence continues at coordinate 693 of JAYUAG010000371.1, forward strand.
GCCTCGCCCGTGGCCGTCTTCGGCGCCGACTGGCCGTCGAAGTTCTCCGTCGTAATCACGACGCGCTTGATCGGCGAATAGATGCTCACGCGGCCGTCCACGAGCTGGAGGAAGTCGCGATCGCTCGAGGCGATGCGCACAGGCCCTTCGGCGTGGAGCGCCGTGAACGCCATCAGGTCGTCCGCTTCGGTGTTCTTCCCCTGGGCGGTCGTCGCCGGGAGCATGGCCGCCATCTCCCGGAATTGGCGGATGGCGGCCACTACGAAGCGCTCGTTCACCGCGAACTGGGGGTCGCTTTCGCGGCCCGTCTGGTAGGCCGGCCAGATCGACCGCCGCATCAGCGGGCGGCCCTCGTCGAACGCGACGCAGACTCCCGTCACCCGGCCCGCGTTGCGCTCGGCGATCCGGCCCGGGGCACCCGCTTCCGGCGGTTCGCCACCCCTGATCACGAGCCCGAGCACGCTCTGTGTCAGGCCAAGCAGGGCGCAACGCGTCTTCTGTTCGCCTGTGTCGATCGGCATCGAGCGCCGCAGGGCGTGGTACCCGGCCCATGCGAGGTTGTTCCCATCCGCAACAATCAGCATCCCCATTCGCTATTCCCTGTCACCCGTCCCCTATCCCCTATCCCCTCGGCAGCCCCAGCCCGCGCGTGGCGATCACGTTCCGCTGGATCTCCGAGGTGCCGCCCGCGATCGTCGCCGAGACGTTCGAGAGGTAGTCGCGCGTGTAGCGGCCGTACTTCACGGCACCCGGCCCTTCGTGCACCTGACCCTCGAGGCCCAGCGCCTTGATCGCAGCCAGGCTCGCGTTCTGGCGCAACTCCGAACTCAGCAGTTTCGCCGCCGA
>JAYUAG010000372.1:0-9091 GCA_043741475.1 Thermoflexaceae bacterium
CTTCGTCGCGCCGGCGATGACGCTGGCAACGGTGGGCTTGCAGGCGAGCCAGCTCATCGCCAGTTCGAGGACGGTGTGCTCGCGGGCGCCGGCAAAGGCTTCGAGCTTGTCGAGGATGCCGAAGTTGCGCTCGCTGAGGGTGCGGGCGGCCATCGGGCTCCGCGCCCAGGCCGCCAGGCGGGTGCCCTCGGGCGGTTCCTCGCCCTGGCGATACTTCCCCGTCAGCATGCCGCTCGCGAGGGGGAAGTAGGGCAAGATGCCGAGCCCGAACTTCGCGGATGCGGGCACGACTTCCTGTTCAACGCCCCGCGAAAGCAGGCTGTATTCGTTCTGGGCGGAAATGAACGGCGTCAGGCCGCTATGGGATGCGATCAGGGCGGCCTCGGCGATTTGCCAGCCGGCGAAGTTCGAGTTGCCGATGTAGCGCACCTTGCCCGCGCGCACGAGGTCGTCCAGCGCACGCAGCGTCTCCTCGATCGGCGTCTTCGCGTCGGGCGCGTGGATCTGATAGAGGTCGATGTAATCCGTGCCCAGGCGCCGGAGGCTGGCTTCGCATTCGGCAACGATGTACTTGCGCGAGGCGCCGGATTTGTATGGGCCTTCGCCCATCTTCATGCCGAACTTGGTGGCGAGGACGATCTCGTCACGCCGCGCGCCGAGGGCCTTGCCGAGGAACTCTTCTGATTTGGAGCCACCGTAGACGTCGGCCGTGTCGAACAGGTTGATGCCCACGTCGAGCGCCTTATCGACGACCGCCTGCGTGGCGTCCATATCGATGCGCATGCCGAAGTTGTTGCAGCCGAGGCCGACGACGGAGACCTGGAGGCCGGAGTTGCCGAGGTTGCGGTATTCCATAGGTGTTGCTCCCGGGGGAAGTTGAGGTGCGCGGGAGTATATCCGAGTTCCGAGTTCCGAGGGCCGAGTTGCAAGATCCGGCCGCCGGGGACCCCAGTCCTCAGTCCTCAGTCCGCGATCCCTGTCCCCTGTTCCCTGTGACCTGTCCCCTCCTCACCACCACCCGACCTTGTAGAGCCAGCCCTTCGTCTCGCGGCCGCGGGCGCCGGCCTCTTTTAGCCGCCCAAGGTGCTTGCGGCAGAGCCAGACGGTGAGCCGCTCCTTCTCTTCGCCGCGCCACTTGAGCACGGCGGTCTCTTCGAAGGGCGGGTCGGTGCACCAGAGGCAACGTGGGCGAGGCATGGGTTCAGGATGCAGTCGCGATCGGTTAGGGTCAGGTGTTATGGGTTAGCCCCAGTCATCAGTCCGGGACGATCTCGCTCAGCACCCGGCGGACCGTGGGCCGCGACCATAGCCATTCGACGCGCAACCAGAACCCGGGTACCGACGTGCTCCGGTAGATGCCTTGTTCGTCCGGCTGTGACAGGTGATACGTACCGTGTTCGTCCAGCTGATAAAAGTCAGCCTCTTGCGTGGCCGGGTCGAGGATCCAGTATTCCCTCACCCCGCCCGCCTCGTACTCTGCGAGCTTCTCGCCACGATCCACTCTTGCCGTTCCAGGGCTGATGATCTCGATGGCGAGGTCTGCGGGGCCGCGGAGGTGATCGCGCTGACGACGCGAGAGGTGTTCGTTCGCGAGGATCATGACATCCGGGGAACGACCCGGGAGGTTAGGCCCGGTTTTCATCTGGAAGGGCTCGTGGAAGAGCCGTCCGATCGGACGCTCGCCAAGGAAAGCCTGGAACACGGCGATGAGGAAGGCGGTCAGGTCGTTATGGAGAATACTGACGGTCACGAGGGGCACGACCTTGCCATCGATCCACTCTGCCGACAGGCCATCAGTGAGGGCGAGGAACTGGGCGTAGGATACGCGATCGGCGCTTGAAAGTTCACGCGGCTGGCGAGCGGCGAGTTGGGACATGAGGCATCTCCAGCGCCGATCATACCATTCCGGGCGCCGCGCTCGTGGTTGGCAGGTCCAGTTCGTAGCCCCATTCGCGGCTCTGCCAGGGATCGGGCGCGTAACGAAAGCGGGTACGCCGGAAGCCCAGACGCTCGTAGAGACGGTGGGCGTCTTCGAAGTGGATGTCGCTGAACAGGACGACGTTGTGCGCGCCCTGACTGCGGGCGCGGTCCAGCACCCATTCGCAGAGATGCCGGCCGAGGCCGCCTTTGCGCGCCTCCGCCAACACATAAAGCCGGTGCAGCTCGAACAGACCCCCACCTTCGTCGGTCAGGCCCACACAACCAACGACCCAGCCATCGCCATCCTGGGCGACCGCGAACCAGCCGGTCTTGCCGTCGTAATGCGCGGCGGGGTCAGCGAGGTCGGCGTTGTAGTCATTCTCCTGGAAGGGGAAGCCGTACTCGTCGAAGACGGCCTTCACGACGTGCCACGGGCCGTCGCCGTGCTGGTTGCGGTCGTACGGCACGATCTCGTAGGAGCCCGGGGAATCGCTCACGTGGCTCAGGAGTCCTCGGTGTGTTGCATGCCCATGATGTTGTAGCCCGCATCGACGTAGATCACTTCACCCGTGATGCTTCGGGCGCCGTCGCCACAGAGGAACGCCGCGGTGGCGCCGACATCGTCGATCGTGACGTTGCGGCGCAGGGGCGCGCTCGCCGCAAAGCTGCGCTGATGGTCGCGGAAGCCGCTGATGCCGCTGGCGGCGAGTGTCCGGATCGGGCCGGCGCTAATCGCATTGACGCGGACGCCGGCCGGGCCGAGGTCGTCGGCGAGGTACCGCAACGTCATCTCCAGAGATGCCTTGGCGGGGCCCATCAGTTTGTAGTTTGGCACGACCTTTTCGCCGCCATAGTACGTCAGGGTGAGGATGCTTCCGCCCTCCGTCATCAGCGGCGCGGCGGCGCGAGCGAGCGCGATCAGCGAGTACACCGAAACCTCGTGTGCGGTGAGGAACCCGGCGCGCGTGGTATCAATGAAGCGCCCGGCGAGGTCCGCTCCGGGCGCGTAGGCGACCGAGTGGACAAGGATGTCGAGCGTTCCGAAGCGTTCTTTCGCTCTGTCGAAGACGCTGGCGATCCCCGCATCGTCGTTGACGTCGCAGAACTCGAGGAAGTCGCTTCCGACCGATTCGATCAACGGACGGGCGCGCTTGGCCATGATCGCCGCGCAGGAGAAGCCGAGCGTCGCGCCCTCACGGTGGAGGGCCTGGGTGATTCCCCAGGCGATGGAACGGTCGTTGGAGAGCCCGAAAATGAGGGCGTTCTTGCCGGTCAGCGATCCCATCCGCAGAGGGTACGGCGTTGGCCCTCAAGAGCAAAAGCACGGTACTGAATTCCGCGCCGACAGCCGGGGAACCGCGACCAGAGGGAGCGGCAGCCTCAGACGGCGCATTGGGCCGAGCGAGCAAGTCGACGGGGACCGCTGCCGCTCCCTACGGTCGCGGTTCAAACAGGCATTACCGGAAGCGGGACACCCCCTCGACGGAGCGGTATCTCAGGGCGCGACGACACGCAGACGGCGGCGGGCGGGTTCCGAGACCACGAGCCGGCCATCCGCCAGGCGGGTGAACCCGGCCGGGCGATCAAGTCCAGAGACTGGCGTCGTACCCTTGATGTTGACGATCCGGCCGCTTTCCGGCGCGTCGCCCGGGAGCAGCACGAAGGTGTCCTTGCCGTCGTCCCAGATGGCGGTGGGGTTGCCCGGCTGGGCGAAGACGATCGGCTGGTCCTTCGGGCCGGGAGCGAAACCGGCGATGCCGCCTCCTGAGAGAGCGACCGCCACCAGCGCCTGGCCACGCCCGTTGATTGTGACGTGGAGTCCGGCCGGCGAAGGTGCCTGGCCCTTCGGCAGTTCCGCGACATCCGCGAAGACGGTCTGCACATTGATGCTCCCATCCGGGCCGATGCGCCAGATCGTGTTCGCGCCGCGGTCGCTCACAAACCAGCTGTCCTGGCCGTTGAAGAAGATGTCGTACGGGTCGCTGTCGATCCCCTTGCCGTCCGGGTTCAGCTCCCGTTCGGCCTTGAGGAGGTCGAAGCGGCGGCCGTCCGTACAGCGGACGGTGGCGTAGCCGGTCAGCGACGCGCCCGCTGCGTCCACGGCCTTGCCGATTGCGGCACAGACCACACCCGTCCGGGACATATGGGCCCCCTGGGCGCCGATGACGGCGTCACCGTCCTTGCGCGATGGGAGCCCTTCCATCAGGACCTGGACCTCTTCGGCGAGAAGCGTCCCGTCCTTGCTCGCGCCCGCGGCGGGCGTGATCGCGAGGATGCGGCCGTCGTCTTTGCCCGTACCCGCGTCAGCAACGATCAGGCGCCCATCCGGTGGGAGGGCGCCATGGACTGCGCGCGGCGAGTTGACGACGACCGCGACGGCGGTGCTGGCGTTGCCGGCCGTCGCGGGCGCTGCCTCGGCCGCCGGCTTCGGCTTGTCGCTGCAGCCAGCGAACGCGGCCAGGGCGGCGGCGGCCAGCAATAACGCGAAGAATCGGCGGTGCACCCGGCCATGAGACAGCGATCGGTCATCGGCGGCAATCCCCTGGTCAAGGGCAGCGACGACTTCGCGCGTTGCTATATGCTGCGCGGACGCTGATTGGAGGCTGAATATGAGCATCGAAGTCGTCACCCCGAAGGGTGTCCATCCCGCGACCGGGTATTCGCACGCGGTGAAGATGGGAGGACTCGTCTTCGTTGCCGGGCAGGTCGCGCTCGACCGCGAAGGAAACGTAGTTGGGCGCGGAGACATCGCCGCCCAGGTGAAGCAGGTCTTCGCGAACCTCGCGGCCGTCCTTGAGGAGTCGGGCTCGGGTCTTGACCTTGTCGGCAAGATCACCGTCTTTACGACGAACCTGGGCTTTCGCCCGGCGATCAGCGAAGCGCGGAATGCGGCCTTCGCGCCGTTTGGGCAGGCGCCCGCGAGCACCTTCCTCGTGGTCTCAAGCCTCGCCACGCCGGACATGCTGGTGGAGATCGAGGCAGTCGCGGCGCTGCGGTAGTCATCGGATCAGGATCACGTCGAGTCCGGGAAGGTCGGCCTCGGCCCAGATTCGGTCGGCGGTGACCGCAGGTAGGCCCAGGTGAATTGCGAGGGCGATCGTCGCCCTGTCGCCACGTGACAGCCCCAACCGCATCGTTCTGGGTCGCAACTCACCTGCCGCGACGGCGGTTGCGAGGTCGAATGGGATCACTTCGAACTGGAGTCCATCGAGTACTCCGCGGATTCGGTCGGATGTCATCCCCCGTTCGGCAAGTCGTGAGACAACCTCACAGATTCCCACCGCACTCATCGCCGCACGGCCGATGAGGCGGACTACCACCGCGGCGCCCGGCTCGTCGAACACGATCGCCAGGGCCGCCGACGCGTCGCAGACCGCCTCATTCACGCTGAGTCTCAGCGCGCTTGTCGGAAAGGAACTGGTCGACCTCAGAGATGCCCGGCCGTCTGAACTCTCGTGCCAGTTCCTGGATCCGCTTCATGCGAGTGAGCTGTTCGGCCGTGGGAGGCGCGGCAAGAGCCTGGTGACTGACAGCCTCCTGGTGCTTTGGAAGGGCCATGTTCGAAGGATACACTACCCACCGCGCGTCAGGCGGCGCGTGTTCCGGCCGCGATGGGCGCGGCACGCGGCTCCCAGCCCCGGTAGCGGAAGAAGGCGTCGACGATGTCTGCGTCCAGCTGGATGCCCGCCACCCGCTCCATCTCCGACCTCGCCCGCTCGTCCGGTTGGGCGTCGCGGTAGACGCGCTTCGAGGTGATCGCATCATATGTGTCGGCGACACTGATGACGCGCGCGCCGAGGGGGATCTGGCTCCCGCGCAGGCCGAGGGGATAGCCCTTGCCGTTCCAGTGTTCGTGGTGGTGGCGGACGTAGGCGGTGCCGCGCTGAAAGTCGGGGAAGCGAGAGGTCAGCCGCGCACCGATGTCAGGGTGCTGCTTCATCTCCTCGTACTCTTCGTCGGTGAGCTTGCCCGGCTTAAGAAGGACGGCGTCGCGCACGCCCACCTTGCCCACGTCGTGGACCCGCGCAGCAGAGAAGATCTCATCCGCGAGGTCGGGCGAAAGCTTTAACTCAAGGCAGATGCCGCGGCAATACTCGGCGACGCGTTTCGAGTGCTCGAAGGTATAGGGGTCGCGGGCGTCGACCACATCCGCCAGCGCCTCGACGGCCTCGCGGGTTTGGATGCGCAGCAAGACGCGGTCGCGCATGGCGCGCTGGAAGACGGCGACGGGGAAGATGAGCAGCGGCAACATGAAGATGCTGAAGGCGGCGGCGACGGCGAGGACGAATCCAGAGGCGTAGAGGGCGATGTCGTAGGGGATGTCGCCCCGATCGAAGAACCAGTCACGGACGACGTTGCGGCCTACCTGGGCAACGACCACGGCGAGGAGCAGCACGTCGTTGGTGAGAAAGAGCGCCACCGCGGCGACGACGCCGCTGAACAGCAGGGAGTGGCTGAAGTGGCCGAGTTCGTTGTGTGACCCCAGCAGCAAGAAGACGAACGAGCCGGCCATTGTCGAGAGCAGCCCCTGGGAGGCGTTGAACACGACCTGCGCGGGGATTACGCGTTTCTGGCCCCGTACACCGAGGTGTCCGGCAGATTCGGCGATGGCGATGCTCAGGCCCACGCAGAGGGCGCCCAGCCACGGCGCCAGCAGCAGCGCCGCCGCGAAAATCGGTGCGCTGTCCATCGACATCTTACGTTTGTGGGCGACGTGGAGCGGGAAGAGCCGGCAGCCAGCGATGAGCGGGACGAGGACGGCCGCCTCGATCATCGCTGACCGATCGAACTCCCTGCGGAGTGCCACCGCCACGCCGAGGCAGGCGACCGCGATCACGGCAACCGCAGCAACGACGGAGAAGACCTGGACCTGGCGCCGTTCCCGCACAACTCTCCCCACTGCGAAGATCGGCGGCAACTCCACGGTGGACAGAGCGTGACGACGAAGGGCGGCGCGAGTGACGCGCACGCAAACGCGCCCCGTGCTTGAGCATCGAGGCGCGTCTGCTGGAGGCCGAAGTGAAAGGCTGCTACCAGAGCGCGTTCAGGGTCCGGTTCAGGACAGAGTCCCGCACGACGGCCTTAAACTTCAGGGTCGTGCCCGCGGCGCCTTCGTGGATGGCGTAGTGGAGGTTGTCATCGAGAGCGGTGCCGCGAATCGGGAACGAGCCGCTCTTCGGTGTCACGTCGATCTCGATCGGGACGGTGAGCTTCGTCTTGCCGTTCCAGGCGGGCTGGTCCTTGAGGACGACGGTGCGGACCGGGAACCACACGCTGGTCTCCAGCACGACCTTGACCGTCGAGCCCTTGGGGGCGTGGACCGTGAAGACGACATCGCCGGAGATGTTGCCGAGCTGTTCGAGCGGCGCCTGGGCGTTGACGTCGACGAGGTGGCCGTCGATGTAAATGAGCGGGTCGTCGGCGCACCAGGAGAGACCGGCGTTGGCGCCGCCGGTGGTGGCGAGCAGCGAACCGAGCCCCGCCGCGAGGGCGACGAGGAGGGCAGAGACGGCGCCGGCGCGGCGCCTGGACAGGGATGCGAGGGTATGGGTTGAGAACATTGGGGGCCTCTTTCGTGAGGCTCCAGGTCGGTGGCCCGGCTGCCGTGCCCGTGTCGGGGTTAGGCCCGTGGCTTTGCGTCCCCGGCTTTCACCGGGGTTTGCCCTTTCGCGCGGAGCGCTTGATCTGTATTCACCGTATCGGAGTGTTACAGCCGCGGCGGAGTCAGCACGGTGAACGTCCGGGGGCTGGTGTCACCTGCGGGGCCGCCTCGTCACCGTTCGCCGTAGCTGACGGCGAGGCCGGCACGGACGTCTGCCTGGATGCCGTACTGGGGGATCGGGTAGCGCAGGCCGTTGCGAGCGAGCCGGTCCATCCCGTTGATCGCCTTGGGCAGATACTTCGGCGGGAGCGCCATGAGGAGCTCGTCATCGAGCACGCCGCCGTAGCGGCGTTCGGCGAAGCAGGGGATGGAGAGGCTCGGCTCACCCGTCTTGAGGGCGCGGCCCCACGAGTCGGCGCAGGCCGATTCGCCGACGACGCTCCATTCGAACTTCCGGTAGCCGGAGAACTGGAGGCCGTTGATCAGAATGATCATCTGGCCGGGCGTCGCATAGATCAGGCAGACGTCCGGCGGGTCGAGGCGGCCACTCGCGAGCGGGGAGACGGCGAGCGCCAGGTGCTTCCCCGAATCCGGCAGGTCCATCGCCGCCTGGTGGGCGGCCGAGTCCTCGAGCGTCTCGAACCAGACGCCCGCCATGTTCTTGCCGGAGAGGAAGCTGGGATCGCGCGGCGAAAGGCCAACGACGGCGCTGCACTGCGCGCCCACGAGGTCCTCGACGGTAATGCCGATCGTCTGGCCGAGCCGTGCCGCCATCGCCACGATCTGGTCGGTCGTGTGGATCGCCTTCGGCCGCCGGATCTTGGGCACAGCCTCCATCTCCGCGACGGTGGCGAAGCGCTTCATCCCGATCGGCGTCGTCTTCAGGCGCAGGAGCCGGTTGAGGTCGTCGACCAGCGCAGCCCAATCGTAGACTGCCGGCTCTTCCACGGTGATCTCATCGAAAGCGATCGTGGTCATGCTGCACCCCTATCCAAAGCTCTTGCCGTAGTCAACCGTGAGCCAGCGTTCGGGCCTCAGGACGACGAGAATGTTGGCGTCCGCGCCCGATTCAGCGCCCGCGGTCGCGGCGAGGTAGGCGTCGCCGCCGCGCTCGCCCAGGTAGCGGTGGGCGATGGCGCGGGAATCGCGTTCGCGGTCCACCTGCCCGATCGTGACCGGGCCCTCGACCGTGACATATTTATACGGCGCCGCTTCCGTCTGGACGCAAAGGCTGATGCGGCCGGCCGCTAGAATCAGCGCTGCTTTGCGCGAGTTTGCGCCGGTGGAGAAGCGGACATCGCCGCCGGGCTCGTAGGCGTACCAGACGGGCATCGTCAGCGGGCCGCGGCCCGGCTGTTCGACGGCGATCACAGCGATGTGCACGCCCGCCAGGAACTCTTCCCGTTCTGTCTTGCTCATCGCCGTGGACATCGGGCTGCCTCCCGCGTGAAAGCCACGCCGCCGTATCATGGCCGTACGTGACCGATCCAACAAGCGAAATCGCCGGACTTCCCTGGCAACTGCCACTGTCGCCCGAAGCAGGGCGCCTGACCATCACGGGTACGTTCG
>JAYUAG010000373.1:0-1536 GCA_043741475.1 Thermoflexaceae bacterium
ACGCGGTCATCCCGCAGCCCGCGAGCGACACCGCCGTCCGCGAGTTCGCCAGCGCCCAGCCCGGCTCGGCGTAGTAAGGGGAGCGCGGTTCGAAGCCGGGCTTCAAACGATCGGGGTCGAAGACGTAGGGCATCGCCTGCGAGCGCGGCACGCGCAAACCTTTAACCACCACCGTGTCCGTCTGCGACGCACGAAGGCCGACGGCATCCCACGTCTCCTCCACCCGCACCTCCGGCCGATCAAGCGGAAAGTTGACGAGCCGTACGTGGAATTTCGCTTCGACGCCTTCTGGGGCCTCCGGCGCCGGGCCGGGAAGGAGGATGTTCGAACGCATCCAGCCCGCCTGCTTCCAGCCAGTGGCGAACGGGAAGCGGCCATCGATCACCACGTCCTCGCCATCAACCATGCTGCCGGGCACCGGTGCAACCGTGCCACAGAACGGCGTCTCGCTCCGGAGAATGTCGAAAGCCCCCGGAAACGGCTCCCGGGCGCGGCTCCCGAGGTCCCACAGTTGGCTATCGTAGTTCGCGAAGATCCAAACCGTGCAGAGGTCCGCCGCCCCCATCTTCGACCACAGATCGACCTTCTCCACGGACGAAAGCTCGTCGCCGCCCAACGCCCGCGGCAGCGACCAGCGCATGGCGCCGGCGGCGCGCAACGCCTGGATGTTCTCGGCGGGGAGCGAGGCGCTGCGGTCCGCCTGCTCGCTGTTCGCACGCAGAACCTCGAGCGCGGGGGCGAGGCGCTCCGCCGCCGTCGTTGCTGGCGTCGCACTGGTCATAGGGCCGCAGTATACGGGAGCAACCCGATCGGACACGGAGCTTCGTACAAGCTCAACCCAGACAGAGCCCACTGAGACACCGAAAGCCGTCGTGCCGCGCTCAACCTCCTGAACGCAAAGAAGGGGCTCCTTGTGGGAGCCCCTTCCGGTTTGGAACGGTGTGCGGGCTAGACCATGCGCAGCGCGAGCGCCCCGAGTAGGTCCAAGTGGATGCCGGGGCCCATCGTCGTCGTCATGGTGACGCTGCGGATGTACTGGCCCTTCGCTTCCTTCGGCTTCGCGGCGTTGATCGCTTCGATCAGGGTCGCCATGTTGTCGCGAATCTTGCTGTCATCGAAGCTCACTTTGCCGAGCGGCACGTGGATGTTTGCGAGGCGGTCGAGGCGGAACTCGACGCGGCCCTGCTTGGCATCCTGCACCGTCTTGGCAATGTCTTCGCCGGCCACAACCGTGCCGGAGCGCGGGTTTGGCATGAGGCCACGAGGACCGAGGACGCGGCCCAGGCGGCCGACCTTGCCCATCATCTCGCGGGTGGCGATGGCAACGTCGAAATCGGTCCAGCCGCCTTCGATCTGCTTGATCAGATCGTCGCTGCCGACGAAATCCGCGCCGGCGTCACGGGCGATGCTCGCCGGTTCGCCTTCGGTGAAGACGAGGACGCGGAGCACCTTGCCGAGGCCGTGCGGCAGCACCGTGCTGCCGCGGATCTGCTGCTCGGCGTGGCGCGGGTCCAGGCCCGTCTTAATGTGCAGTTC
>JAYUAG010000374.1:0-3908 GCA_043741475.1 Thermoflexaceae bacterium
TCGTCGGACGTCACCAGCGAACCATTCGATGAGTTCGTCGCTTCGAGGGTCGACACTCAGGATCCTCGCCACATCTCTTGTCCCGTGGTGGAGTGCGCCGGTCAGTCCGGCCAGGTACCGGCTTACTGAGCCTGTTGCCAAGTCCGCCACCGAGCAGAAGTCCTCGTACAGAAGCTTGTCCTCCGGGTCGTCGGTGCTGAACCCCCGTATATGAGGACCCTCATTGAACAGCACAGAGTGAGTCCGATTCGCGAAGTTACGGTGGAAGTTCTTCCACGAATTGTTGGCCGTGAAGTCATCCTGGTCTGATATCCATAACACATCATCATGACCATCCGACAGGCCAGCCGAGAGCAGCGCGACAATATGGGCAATGGGAAAGTACCGATCGAGAACGCTCGCCTTCATACCCGCTGGAAGCGATGGTTGGAAGTCTTCCTCACGAAACGGACCTCCATCAGCCAGGCTGGGAATACGGTTGTTCACCGCAACAGTGACTAGGAGCGGCAGGTTGTCTGCCGCTTCGAGGAATCCCGCGAGGCCGCGCCGGAGTACTCCATCGGTACGGAGCTTCTTGTAGGCCATCCGCCGATCATCCGGCAAGGCTCGGCGCCAACGGTCTCGCACTTCCCGCCATTGGGCGAAGGCTCCCTGATCGGACACGACGAATGTGTACGTGCTGTAGCGTTCGGTGCGGTCCCCGTAGTCCGACCCGATGAGTAAACTCAACACGCCGAGTAGATCGGTTCCATCGCCCTTTCGCTTGGCGTTCCACACGACTCGATTGTAGCACGGTTGTTCGCCCGCCCGTGGGCAAAGAGAGCCCGTACCCCACGGCTAGCTCGTGGCCGCGCGCCGTAGCCCCTCCAGACACTCACCCGGGCTACTCTCCGCGTTGAATACGGAGCTGCCGCACACCAACACGCTCGCGCCGGCCGCGACGCAGGCCGCGGCGTTCTCGACCGTCACCCCGCCATCGACCATCAGCTCCGCCGTGTAGCCGCCCGAATCCAGCCGCGACCGCAGGCCGCGGACCTTCGCCAGCTGCGACGCCATCATCTGCTGGCCGCCCCAACCGGGGTTGATCGTCATCACCATCACCTGGTCGACCTCGGCCAGCGACTCCTCGATCGCACTCAGCGGCGTGCCGGGGTTGAGACAGACGCCGCACTTCGCGCCGAGTCGGCGAATCTCACTGAGCGTGCGGTTGATGTGCGGCGAGACCTCGACATGCACATTGATCGTGTCCGCGTACTCGACGTACAACGGGACCTGGCGCTCGGGTTCGACCACCATCAAATGGATGTCGAAGGGGAGCTGCGTCACCTTGCGCAATGAGGCGACGAGGGCGTGGCCGAAGGTGATGTTCGGGACGAAGCGCCCGTCCATCACGTCGAGGTGGAGCAGGTCTGCGCCGCCCGCCTCAGCCGCCCGCACCTCGTCCGCGAGGCGCCCGAAGTCGGCGGTGAGGATGGAGGGCGCGAGCTTCACGGTGGTCACGTCGCCAGTTTAGCCGCTTGCTGACCACGGCGTTATACTCGTCCGCATAGGCGGGTAAGCAGTTCTATGTCCGTTGCCATTGTCACCGACTCCACCTGCGACCTTCCCCCCGAAGTGGTCTCCGAATACGACATAACCGTCGTCCCGCTCACCGTCTTCTTCGGCGACGAAGCCTTCCTCGACGGCGTCGACATCTCCGCGGACGCCTTTTACGAGCGACAGATCGCCTTCAGGGGATCGCCGCGCACCAGTCAGCCTTCCGTCGAGCAGTTCCGGTCGGTTTATCAGCGGCTCGCCGCGGCCACCAAAGAGATCGTCAGCATCCACATCTCTTCGCGCATGTCGGGGACGCTGAACTCGGCCTCGATCGCGCGCGAAGAGCTCGCGGGCGAGGTGCACATCGACCTGGTCGACTCATATAACGTCAGCATGGGGCTGGGCGCCGTGGTCCTGGCCGCGGCCGAAGCGGCGAAGGCGGGAGGTTCGCTGACGACCGTGGTGGACGCGGCCCGGCGCACAATCGACCGCACCCACGTGATCGCCGCCGTCGATACGCTCGAGTACCTGCGCAAGGGCGGGCGTATCGGGCGCGCGTCGGCGCTCCTGGGATCGCTTCTGAGCATCAAGCCGATCATCCACATCGAACGCGGCGAACTGGCGCCGCTCGAACGCGTGCGGACGCACGCCCGCGCGGTCGAACGCCTGGTGCAGCTGGCGACAGCGGATCAACGCTTGAAACGCCTCTTCGTCGCCGGCGCGGCGGACGAGGAAGGCGCGCTCGACCTGATGGAACGCGTGCGCCCGAGCCTTCCGCACACCGACATCCGCCTCGGCCAGCTCGGCCCGGTCGTGGGTGTGCACTCAGGCCCGGGGCTGCTCGGCATCTGCACGGTCGCGAGGGATTGAGATGCCCGCGACCCTCATCGACCCCGCCCGCTTGAAGCGCGTCTTCGAACTCGAACTCGAGCGCGGCTGCACGAACACGGCGGTCGTGGGTGGGCTCGACCGGATGTTCATCCAGATGGCGGAGGACGGACTCTTGAAGACGGGCACGCTGCGCGTGCAGGTGCAGCAGCTCCCGGCCGGCGGGTATCGCTCCTTGCCTGAGGAGCAGCGACGCGCCTGGCTGCGCAACACCGTGGGCGCGTTGGAAGATGCCACCCGGCGACCCGCAACGGCCGCGAAACGGGCGGCGCAGACCCCCGCAGCGCCGCTCCGCATTGATCCCAGCGGCGGCGGCCTGAAGACGGACTCGCCGGTTTCACGGCTCCCGGGCATCGGCAAAGCGGGCGAGGCGCGGTTCACAAAGCTCGGCGTCCTGACAGCGGGCGACGCCGTCCAGCTCTATCCGCGTCGCTACAACGACTTCACGGACCTCAGGCCAATCGCGGAACTGCAGCCGGGACGCCTCGCCCAGACCGTCGTGGCGACCATCTTCTCGGTGCGGGAAATGCGCTACGGACGCCGGGTGAAGGGCGCCGAGGCCGTCCTCCAGGACCGCACGGGCACGCTGCGCGCGGTCTGGTTCAACATGCCCTACGTCGCGCGAACGCTGACCGAGGGCGAGCAGGTCGTCATCTCGGGCAAAGTCCGCAACTGGCGCGGCCGCCTGCAGATGGAGAACCCGGAGTTCGAACCGCTCGATGCGGAGCTATCGTCGGCCGGCCGGCTCGTCCCCGTCTACCCGGCCACCCAGGGGTTGAGCCAGAAGACTATCCGCCGCGCCGTGCAGGCGGCGGTGGACGCGCTCGCGCCGCTCACGCCCGACCCGGCGCCCATGTGGCTGCGCGACCGTGAGAAGCTGTCGCCGCTCGTGGAGGCGATCCGATCGCTGCACTACCCGGCGAACTACGGGGAAGCGGAGGCGGCGCGTCAGCGCATCGCCCTCGGCGAGTTTCTCGCCATCCAGTGCGCCGTGTTGCTCCGGCGCCAGCGCTGGCAGCAGGGGAGCGACGCTCCGTCACTCTCGCTCGGGGACCGGTTTGCACCGTTCCTCCGGGCGCTGCCCTTCCCGCTGACAAGGGCACAGGAAACGACGATGGACGAGATCCTCCGGGAGATCCGCGGCCCGCATCCGATGCTCCGGCTGCTCCAGGGCGATGTCGGCAGCGGCAAGACGGTCGTCGCCTTCGCGGCGATGATGGCGGCCGTCGAGTCGGGTTTCCAGGCAGTCCTCATGGCGCCGACCGAAATCCTCGCGGATCAGCACTACCGCTCGTTCGCCGCCCTACTCGGCGGCGAAGAGCTGAGCGCGCTGGACGGCATGTTCGCTCCGGCCTGGCTGGGGAGGCCGCTCCGGCTGGCGTTGCTGACCGGTTCGCTCAGCGCCGGCCAGAAGCAGCAGATCCGCGGCGACGCGGCCCACGGTGGCGCTGACATCATCATCGGCACCCATGCGCTCCTCGAAG
>JAYUAG010000375.1:0-1530 GCA_043741475.1 Thermoflexaceae bacterium
CAGGACCTGATGGATGGCAAGACGCCCCAGATGCCAGGAGCCGGCACGAGGGCGCCTCTGTTCGCCCGTGCGCGGCGCGAACGAGGAGGGACACAGCCGAGCCTCGATGCCCCATCGCCCTTGGATGAATCGCCTTCGAACACCCAGCCAACGTGAACTCAGGGCGAGCCAGACCTACCCACCCTGGTTCAGGAGGACGGGCTCGAAGCCCATCATCCCGCGCAGGAGGTTAATCTCGCCGCGGTGGCCGTTGAGGTGGATGACGAGGTGGAGGTTAATGGACTCGCCGAGCGTCTCGAAGCGCTGGCCGAGTTTGACCTCGCGGGCGAGGTCGCCGTCGGAGATCGAGTCGAGGAAGGCGCCGGAGAGTTCGGCGAGCTTTGCCTGGTACGCCTTGAAGGCGTCGAGGTCGGCGATGCGCATGGTCGCGGCGTCCTCCGTGCTCTGGCCGGTGCCGAAGCCTTTCTCGGGGAGGCCGGTCTTCTCCGCCCAGCCGCCGGTTTCCCACTCGTGTCGCTGGCCCTGGAAGAGCTGCTGGAAGAAGAGGTCTTCGATGCGGGCGCCGTGCCACATGGTCCAGGCGATGGAGTGGGATTGTCCCTCGGGGACGAAATGGAGCTGTTCGAGGCTGAGGCCATCGGGTGCGCCGCGGAAGCCGCGGTGGACGAAGTCGAGGGTCTGCTTCATGAAATCGACGGCGGCCATGGCGTGCTCCGGGGGGCGTGATGGCGGCAGCATACACGAGGGCGAGGGCTGCACCGGGAACGTGCGTTGCGTAGTCGCGACGGCGGAAGGCGGACTTCCGATGGTGAGCGGCGGGGAATCCCGGCGCTTGCTTACGCGCGCGCTACTGCTGCGGCCGGTCCGGGTTGCCGTGGCCGTCTTCGTCAGGGCTAGAGTGGCCCCTCAGAGGCGAGGATGAGGCCGAGGAGCGCGGATGCGCTCCCATCCAACGGGAACGCCCGCGCGGCGATCAGCTCCAGGCCGAGGCGGATGCCTTCGTGGGCGGCGGCGATGACGTCCGGCGGGTAGGCGTAACGCACCCTGTTTTCCTCGAACAGGTCCTCATCCTTCACGCGCGTCGCGCCGTCGCCGAAGACGTCGATGTCGAGGTCAAGGTCCACATAGGTGATCGTGCGCCCTATCAGGTCAGCGGGGAGAGCGGCGTCGACGTAGCTCTCCTGGGGCTCGCCAAGTTCATCGAAGAAGTGCAGGACGGTCAGCGGCTGTGTTGTGCTGTGGTACCAGAGCATGTGCGGCGATTCGTAGTGGGTGACGGGCGCGCCGTAGAGCAGGTGGGAGTGGCGTGCGGGAGTGTAATAGACGACGAGCCAGTCGTTGCGCATTTCGACGAGGTCGCCGCTGAGCTCGCGTTTGACGCTGCCGTCGTATTTGGTCTTGAGGATGGTGACCGGGTTGCGCATCGCGTTACACGAGTGACCGGTAGCGGAAGCCTGGTTCTGAAGATTGCAAACGGTCGAGCGGGTTATCGAGCGAGGGGTTCGAATGGATGACTTCGTAGTCGAGTGA
>JAYUAG010000376.1:0-9057 GCA_043741475.1 Thermoflexaceae bacterium
TGGGTCGCGGCTACCTCGGATGGCACGTGGCGTCGGGCATGCCACGTCCGCCCGTGTGCACAGTGGGTCGCGGCTACCTCGGATGGCACGTGGCGCCGGGCATGACACGTCCGTCCGTGGGCACAGTGGCCCACGGCTACCAGGTCCGTCTTCGAGCATCGGAGCCCCGAGGAACTTCTCGGGGCCGGCCAGCGTCTAAGCTGTAGTGGGACACTCAAGAATCAAGCTCACGTTGCGAACCAGAATCGGGCTGCTCCTGCTGGCCATCGCCGCCGTCCTTGCGGGCGGCTGTGCGCGCGGCAAGTCACCGACCTCCACGCCCGAGGCTACGTCCGTTCCTTCGACTGCAACCACTACAGCCACCGCCACCCCCCCCGGAGCCTCAGCGACCCCCACGCGCGTGCCCACCGACGGCGTGGCCGCAGTGGACCTCGTAGTGGGGAGCGCAACGCCGTTTCCGCCCAACACCGCGTTCACGATCGCCAGCGGCTGCACCCAGTGCGATGGCCCGCTCAGCTCAATCGAGCGGGTCTACCGCAACGAGGGCGCTCTTCGGGCGGACACGCTCTTCCGCCTCCCCGGCGCCGAGATTGGCAAGCCAGAGGTTGAGGGGCGCTACATCTTCTCGGTCGCGACGGCGGCAGGTGGCGACATCCTCCTGACGGTCTGTGAGACCGGGTACTGCGGCGGCGTTGGCAACGTCTCCACCGACGCCAGCACGAGCGTCCGCCGTTCGCGCGATGGCGGCGTCACCTGGACCACAGAGCAGACGCTCGCCGGCGGCGCCGGGGCCGTCCACAACGCGGGCCTGGATGCCCTCCTCTATCGGGTGACGTTCGCCGCCGACGGCTCTCCCCGGTTCGCCTACACTCGCTATCCATCAGGTCAGGCGGCCGAATTAGGGGGGACGGCCGCGAGAGACGCGGTCGTCCTTCGCTCAGGCTCGGGGCCGCCGCTCCGCCGCGGCGAGGACGGCATCCGCCTCTACCGGGTGGACGGCAACAATCTCTACTTCGACCCGCATCTGCCGCCCGGGAGCCTGGTGCTCAACGCGCAGCCTATCGGTCGCTATTGGGCCGTGACATGGTACGGACCGGAGGGCAGCTGGGGGCGGGCGACCTACACCAGCCTCGTCGAGTTTGGCAGCGGCATCGCCGTGCGCACCTTCCGGTGGACCGACCCCATCCGGTTCGTCTACGCAAATGGCGCAACCATCGACGACCACACGCTCGTGGTCAACGCCTTCTTCGAGGGCTCTGGCCACTCCCCGGCGCTTCTCGACCTCACGAGCGGGCGCATCAGCCCGATTGCGGAACTGGCGGTGCGCGGCACCCGCGACCATGACCGCCTGGTCGTGCTCGCCGCCGAACGGGGGCCGTTCGCCCGTGTTGCCCGCGCCGGCGACTGCCTGAACGTGCGCGCGCGGCCATCGACCGCGTCCGAGAGCCTCGGATGCTTCGCCGACGGCGCGCTGCTGCGCGAAGGTGGGGTCACGGTCGAAGCGGAAGGGCGGAAGTGGGTTGCCGTGGCCACGCCCGCCGGCCGCACGGGGTGGGCGGCCGAAACCTTCCTCGACACTTCGGGGACCTCGGGCGCGGCGGCCTTCTACCCGCCCGGAACCCAGACCAGTATCCCCGGTCTCGATCGTGCGATCGTCGCCGTGGCCAGCGGTGACCCGGCGCAGATCCGCGCCGTGGTGAGCTACACGACCATCCCCTGTACCAACAGACAGGGGATTGGGGTTGCCGCGGCCTGTCCGCCGGGCGTTGCAGAGGGCGGCCAGACCTTCGAGGTCTTCATTGGCGGCGCATGCGAAGGCTACGGCATCCCGCGCGCCGACTTCGAACGTGACCCGAAGCTCCCCTTCGGTCCGGACTCAGCGCTCTATGCCGTCTATCGCAACGGCGACGGTGGCTTCACGCTGATCTACCAGTACGCCGCCCATCGCGTCGAGGCGGGGACGCTCACGGCCAACGCCGAGGGCAAGTTGACCGCCTTCGCGAATGGCTGCGGCGCCAGCGCGCGAGACCTCACGCGGGATATCCCGGCCGCGCGCTTCATCCTTCCACCGCGCACGCTCCGGTAGCGGCGACCCGCTGTGGTCGCGGGCGGGCGTGTCATGCCGGGCGCCGGGACATCGTGCGGACTCCAGTGCCGGCGGTGCGGCACGGCTACCGGGTGCGGTTGATGGCGCGTAGTGCAGACGATGACGCGGTTGATGGCACGCAGCGCTGGCGTTGGCACGTTCGCCCGTGGCCGCAGTGGGCCGCGGCTACCTCGAATGGCACGGAGCGCCTGGCATGGCAAGAATCCCTACCCGCTCGCGACTGCAGTGGAGCGCGGCGACCGGTTATTTGAGGTGCGCCTCGATCCAGTCGCGGATGTCCCAGAGGACGGTGGCTTTCTCCGGTTCGTTCAGGACTTCGTGGGCGAGCCCCTCGTACTCTTTCAGCGTGCGATCCAGCGAGCCGACGGCCGCATAGAAGTCTCGCGACCCTTCGATATCGCACAGCTCGTCCGCCGTGCCGTGGACGATGAGGAGCGGCAGGCGGATGTCGAAGGCGTCGCGGTTGATGCGGGCGACGGCACGGGACATGGCCGTGACCATGCCGACGGGCACCTTGCCGCGATAGACCAGCGGGTCGCTGTCGTAGGCGGCGACGACGGCCGGGTCACGGGAGACGGTCTCGGCGGCGAGACTGCGGATGCCGAGCCCTGGCCGGACCTTTGCCACGCCCGCCATCATCGTCCCCATCAGGCGCAGGGCGACCCCCTGCTTCGCCACGGCCGGGCCGCTGAGGATGAGGCCCGCCACCTCCGGCTGTCGCGTGCACGCCTCGAGCGCGACGATGCAGCCGCCCATGCTGTGGCCCAGCAGATAGACCGGCGCCCCCCCGGCTTCGTCGCGGACGACGCCAAGGAACACCTCCAGGTCGTCCAGGTGTTCCTTGAAACTACCGACGAGGACGCGCGGGCCGTCACTCTTGCCATGGCCGCGAAGGTCGTAGGCGTGGACGGCGATGCCCGCGCCCGCGAGCTGTTCGCCCACCCATTCATAGCGGCCAGAGTGCTCGGCGTAGCCGTGGACGACGGCTACGTGCGCCCGCGGCTGACCGGCCGGCAGCCACGAACGGCGATAGAGGCCTGTGCCGCCCGCGCCGCTGAACTCACCTGCGCTATGAACGATCACGGCCAGCCCCGAGCGATGTGGGCGCCTGTCATGCGTAGCACTCTACAACAGTACCGGAGTAGGAGAGTACCGGAGTATCGGAGACCGGCTGAACGGGGCAACTGCGATACTCTCATGCTCCGGCACTCCGTAACTCCGCTTAACGCAGGCTCGCCGCCAGTGCGTCGACCATGCCCGCGCCATAGAACGTTGTATGGCCCGGGCCCCCGGCGCACACCCGCGGGTCGCCCGCGGGCCAGCCTGCCGGGCAAGCGAGCGGCGCGGCGGAAGACCGGATCAGCGCTGCGACAGCGCCGGGGGCCAGACCCGGATGGCGTTCCCGGATGAGCGCGGCGACGCCCGCGACATGCGGCGAAGCCATCGATGTGCCGCTGATCCAGACGTAGCGGCCACCACCATCGGTGACGGCGCGGTTGCGGTTCGCGAGCGCTTCCCAGAGGCCGGTGGCATCAGTACTCGACCAGCCCGCAAGAATGCGTCCGCGTCCGAAGACCGTGGCCGGGGTCTGAGGCGCGTCGCCGCCGGGAGCGGTGACGTCGATGGGCGAGCCGACGTTGGAGTAGCTGGCAAGGCGGCTCACGCCGCTCGCCGAGACCGTGACGACGCCCGGAAGTTCCGCTGGCGCGACGCGACAATTGTTATGGACGTACCGCACTTCGGCCGTATCTGGCGGCCAGTCGGGGCTGATATCGTCGATTACGGGATGGCCGAGATCCTGCGCTTCGTTCCCGGCCGCGGCGACGATCACGACGCCGCGCTGCTGGGCGTAGCGCGCGGCAGCCTGGAGATCCTTGAGGATAGCGCGCTGACCCGCCTCGTTCCGGCAGATGTACAGGTACGGGTCGGCGAAGAGGCTGAGGTTGACGACATCTAGCCGCTGGTCGCCCGCATAGCGAAGCGCGGCCGCCACGGAGTCGGCGAAGCAGAAGCCCGCGATCGTGCAGGCCTTGAGCGCGACGATCGTCGCACCGGGTGCGACCCCGACGATGCCGATGCCATTCCGGCGGCCAGCGATCGTCGTGGAAACGTGCGTGCCGTGGCCCTGGAGGTCCTGGACGGCGGGCTTGTTCGTGCAGTCCCCATTCGCGATCTCAGCGGGGTCCGCCGTCGGCGTGGAGGAATAGATGAACGAGCACGAGAGGCCGACGTCGATCGCCCCGGCGAGGTCCGGGTGGCTGAAGTCGACGCCGCCATCGATCACTCCGACGCGGACGCCAGCGCCCGTGGCATTCGCCCAAGCGGCGTTGGCGTGGAGGACGCCCATGTCCCACTGACAGGGCGAAAGATTGTCGGGGCCGGCGGGCGCCCCGGGGTAGCTCGTCAGGCAGCGACCGCGCGCGGTCGCCCCGTCGATAACCGCGGTCGTCTGGGCGGTGGCCACCTGGGCCACGCCCGCCAGAGCCAGAGCGCTGATCGCGGTCAGCAGGATGCGCTTCATCTTCACTTGGTCACCTCTCGTGGAGTGTGGGCCGGGCGGCCCGGCCCGCGGACGATACGACACGGACGGGAGCATGGCAACGGAGTGCCGGATGATGTCGGATTATCGGACAGGGCGATCGAAGCACGCCGCCGCCCACGTCCGTCCCCTTCCGGGGGAAGTAGTGCCGCGGCCGCTCGATGATCATCTGATGGTGGGCAGCGGGCGGGCCGGCGGGTTTGGAAGCACAGGCTCGGAGCGGGCGCGCCCCACGCCGTGAGAGTGCCTCAAGTTCCCGTACGACTACGTTTTCTTCCTCTTCTCTCCTGATCTGATATTGAGGAAGGAACGCTAGTGATGATCGATGATGAGCCGGCCGGTTCATGCGGGAGAGGCGGTCGCCACGGTCGTTCTCGAAGCTGTAGTCGACAGAAGAACAGCGCCGGAAGCCGCTCTTTCGTCGCCCGGCGCGGTGCGGTTCAGCGCAGGATTTGCTGGCGCCCGTGCGGGATTCGCAGGACGAGCGGGTAGGCGTACGGGATCCACCGCGAAAGCCAGCCGGATCCCGCACGCCTACCCGCACGCCGGTGTACGATGCCCACGGTGTTGAAGAGGCAGCGGAATCGTCAGTTCGCCCGGATCGTCGCTCCCGCGAGCGTTGCCTTGCTCGGCGTGGCCGCGCTGGTCGTCGCCATCTCCGGCGGCCGCGCGCAGGAGCCCGTGCCCCCGGTGGCCGAGGTTTCGCGCACGGTGGTCCTGCCTGATGGCAGCGTCCGCGAGTTTACCGTGCTTGTCGACACGACACTGGCGGACCCGCAGGCAGTCCTCGATCAGCTCATGCCCGCGCCCGCCCGCGAGGGCGATGGCCGGTTAAGTGCGTCTTTCTCAGTGTTCTTGAAGTGGGCGGACTCGTCGCTCCCGCTGAAGCTCTACTACAACGCGAAGGATGTGCCAGTCGGCATCGATGGGCTGCTCGGGCCGCTCCAGGCGATCCAGACCTGGAACAACATCCCCGCGCAGAAGTTCCGGTTCTCCTACGAAGGAACCACGGGGCAGATCGTGACGGATTGCCTGGACATCCCCCCGGACGGCACGAACACGATCGGCTGGCGTGTCCTTCCCATCGGCGTGCTCGGCCAAGTTTGCCGCGCCGGCCGCCCCAACAGCGACGGCGTGTTCGTCGCTGTCGAAGCGGATCTCGCCTTCGGCACGAACTGGAAGTGGGCGACGAGTCGCAACACGCCGGCCGATAGCTTCGACTTTTACACTGTAGCGCTGCACGAGATGGGGCACATGCTTGGGCTCGGCCATACCAACGTCGACGGGTCCGTGATGTTGCCCGTGATCGGGCTCGGCGTCCAACACCGCGTCCCGAGTGATGATGACGTCGCGGGCGTGCGTTCGCTGTATGCTGACGGGACGCGCATCCCGACCGCCACGCCGACGCACATCCCGCTGGCCGAACAACGATTCGCCGGGCAGGTGGGGAAAAACTGACGTGCGCTTGACCATCAGTCCAGAGGCAGGCGCTACTATGTCCCGGTGCTGAACAAGAGGACGCAGAGGCGAAGGCTGTTTTCAGGACTGTTCGTCCTACCGATCCTGGCTGTTGCCGGGGCGCTCCTGGGCATCGCCGCGGCCGCGAGCGCGGATGAGGGGCCTCTGCCGGGCGCCGTCGCAGAAGCCAGCAGGCGCGTGCTTCTCGCCGACGGCAGCGTCGCCACCCTCAGCATCCTCTACGATCCCTGGCAGACGGACGATGACACGGTCTTCGCTGCGCTGCTTCCGGGCGTGGGCCCTGCGTCAGCGGGGACGCTCTCCGCGGCCTTCGCCAGCTTTTCGCGCTGGCCCGAAGAGGCGCTCCCCGTGCACCTTGGATACAACGCCGCGGGCGCACCCACAGGGATTGATACCGAGGCTGCCCTCCGTTTCGCGGTGACGAACTGGAGCAGTGTCGCCGCGCAGCGGCTCCGCTTTGCACTCGACGGCGCCAGCACGCGCGATGTTGGCGCCTGCTCGGCGGCCGATAGCCGCGATGGCGCGAACACCGTCGCCTGGCGCTCGGACCTGCCCGCGGGGACGCTGGCCAGCACCTGTATCATCACCGCCTTCGACCCGCGCACGAACACCGGCCGCATCGTGGAGACGGACATGCGCATCTCCACCACCATCCGCTGGTCAACGGCCGACACGACCCCCGGCGATGGCTATGACCTCTTCACGACGGTGCTCCACGAATTCGGACACGTCGCCGGCCTCGACCACTCGAACGCAGCCGGCGCCGTCATGGCGCCCAGCCTCTCCCGCGGCAAGCAGATCCGCGTGCTCAGCAGCGACGACATCGCCGGCCTGCGGTCGCTTTATAGCGATGGGACGGAGCCGCCGCCCACGCCCACGCCAGCGCCCTCACCTTCGCCCACGCCGACCAGCGTGCCGCGTCCGCCTTTGCCGCTCAGGGTGATCGTGGCCGTGGTGAGCAGAAACTGAACGGGATGACGCGCCGGTCCCCTCAGGGCCGGGTGTAAGAGGCGGACTGCTGGCTCTGGCCGATGGCGGCGTCAGCTTCTTCCTTCGTCATCACATAGAAGCTCGCCCGCGCGGAAACACAGGCACGTCCCTTCGCGTCCACAATCTCGCCCAGCGCGATGAGGTCGTGCCCATCGCGCGATTCGACCGTGCAGCGGACAGTGTGAGGCTGGCCGATCTTCACGGGTCGTTCGAATTCGACCTCGGTCTTTTTCGTGATGCCGAAACGGTGGGCGATTGCGATCACCGCCCAGGCCATGCCCTCGTCGATGAGCGCCATGCTGAGGCCGCCGTGAGCGTAGTTCGGCGCGCCGGAATGGTGCGACTCCGGGGTAAAGTCAGCCACGACCGCAGGGCCATCGTCATCCAGGGAGAAGCGGACGCCGATGCCGCGGGTGTTCTTCGGTTCGCAGACGAAGCAGTTCGTACCGAAGTCCCACTGTTCGTTATCGAGCAACGTACGCGCCATGGGTGGGAGTTTAAGACCACCAGGTAGCCGTCGGCCACTGCGCCGACGGACGGATACGCCATGCCCGGGGCCGGCGCCGGGCGATTTGTGGTGGAGACGCGTCTGGCAGGACAAGAATCCCTACCCGCCCGTCGGCAGGGTCGCCGACGGCTACCTCTGATCGCTGTACAGTCCGGGATCATGACGATCTACCTGATTCGTCACGGCCTCGCTCTCGCCGGTGTCGACGACCTGGACCCGGGGCTCGCGCCGTTGGGCCACGAACAGGCCGCGTCTACCGCCCGGGCTCTCGCTGACCTTCACGCGAGCCGCTTGATCGTGTCGCCGCTTCGCCGCACGCGAGAGACCGCGATCCCCATCGCCGCCGCCCTCGCGCTGGCGCCGGAGATCCGGGAGGAGGTGGCCGAAGTCTTCGATCCCTCGTGGCCGGTCGGTGAACGCCGCGCGATGATCGGGCCGTTCATGGCGGGGAACTGGGCCGAGCAGCCGCAGAAGCTCCAGGACTGGCGCCGCCGGGTGGTCGATACGCTGCTCGAGGCCGGGCTCGCGGCCGAGGCCAGCGGTCACGACCTCGTCGTCGTGTCGCACTATATCGCGATCGGGGTCGCCATCGGCGAGTCCACCGGGGACGATCGCGTGGTCCCGGCGCCCATGGCGAACGCCTCAATCACGACGCTGAGGGCGGGGCATGGCGGGCTGCAGTTGCTCGAAGCGGCGTCGACGGCGCACCTCGCAGCGGCGCTGGTGACGGGTGTGCACACGGCCCAGGCAGGGAGAGGGTAGGCGAGGGCGGCGTCCGCGGAAGCGGCTCGACTCCTGGAATGGTCACGGCCGGACCGGCGGCTCACGCCGGCGGCTCTGATTGAGCGTTGACCCGCGGCGCACGCTACGCTGTGTTCGTGGAAATGCAGCTGCCGAACCACGTCATCAGCACACGGCGCGACGGCCGCACGGAGATCGTCCTGCATCGCTCCATGGCTGTCATCGGGCCCGACCGGATCGACCTCAAGAGCGCCCGCAGCACCGTCCTTCTGCCCCTCGCCGGACTGGCGATCGCCGCCGCGATGATCACGTGGATGATTCTCGGACAGGGTACGCTCCCCCTCTGGCTCATGGCCGCGATGCTCTTCGTCCTGCTCTTCCTCGTCCCCGGCGCGGTGATGGGGCTCGTTAGCGCGGTGGCGGGCGCGGACGTGATCATTGATGCGAAGAAGGGCTCGGCCGCCTGGCAGCAAGGGTACCTGGGCATGGGCATCGGCACGAAGGAACTCGTCCCCTTCGCCAAGATCGACTACCTCGAGGTCACGATCGAAGGCGCCTCCGCCGACCGCTGGCACGAACACGCCGACGACCTCCGCCAGTTCGCCCTCACGCTCGTGAAAAAGAGCGGCAAGCGGCTGACGCTCGCCCAGGTGCCCGTGCCCGTCTACGGACAGTACGACGGCATGGACCGCA
>JAYUAG010000377.1:0-1529 GCA_043741475.1 Thermoflexaceae bacterium
CACCGCAATCGAATGCATGCGCGCACGGAAAGCTCCAACCCGTGCCGGTCGATCGCCTTCCCACCTCGTGCCCACATTAGAAGGCCGTTCGATTGATGCGTTCGACCCGAAAGTTGGGTGCGTGCTTGCGCCATCGTTGCACCTGAGAGGCCTGGATCGACACGGGTGCTTTGGTGCCTTGGAATGCGTCAGGGTGCAGGTAAGAGGCACGTGGAGGAGAGGGTTACCCACCACCCTCTGGCTCGATTCACCTCGTCCCCGCCCGCGGCGGCGGCTCACCGGGCTTCACCGGGGGGGCCTGATGCTTCGCCGGCGGGGTCGCCAGCCGAGGGGACGCTCGTCCGATAGTAGGTGCCACCGGCACAGGCACGGCACAGGACGCCGCCGTCGCGCGCCACCTCGCGCTGGTTGATCACCTCCTCCCCGCAGGTATCGCAGCGCACCCGTACGCCCGGGCGGCCGAGCACAACATCAAGTGGCGTGACGAGCGAGACCCACTGCCACAGGAGCAGCTCGGTGTCGGGCATGCGCTGATAGCCAAGAAGCATCGCATGCCAGTGGCTCTCCGCCTCAGGCGCGTAGCGCGACGCGGCGTCGCGTGCATCGGGGTGCGGCCTGATCCGCAGGGCGGCGCCGGTCTCCACGTCCACGAAGGTGGCGGCCAGCTTGCCGTGATCCTCGACCCGCAGCGTGCGGCGGCCGGGCCGGCAGCCGGTGGCGGCGGCGATCGCGTCCAGCACGCAGCCATCGGTCTCGACGATGGCCAGCACCCGCCTGTCGTTGCGCGGTAGCTCGAGCATGAGCTCGCGCCCGGCCAGCAGCGCCATCCGCGCCCCCAGCACCTGACGCGGGCAGAGTCTTGAGTGAAGCGAGGAACTTTCGCGGAGGATCTCGTCGAGTGTTCTCATGTGGCCGCAACCGATCGGAAGGGGACAGAACGTTGCCGCTGGTGTTGATCAGAACGACACAATGAGCTGCGCGAACCCCGGGTCCGTCAGGCGTACTCCACCTCGCGCAGTCGGGCCCATCCGCCGCCGAGCACGAGTACTAATTTCGCCCTTGGTGAGCATCGATCCGTATCAGTCCTTCTCGGCGCCGCCGCTCACGTCCCGAATCCAGGCGAGGCCCGCCATCGAACGCGGGAACCCGAGCGTGGTGATGCCGAGCAGGGCCACGTGCTCGGCGGCGAAGGTGGCCCGGAACGATTCGTAGAACGGCGGCAACTTCGGCATGTGTGGCTCTCCTTTCCCGCGGTGAGAAGGCCACGCGGCCTCCCCCTGTCGCGGCGCACGGTGCTCCCCAGATCCTGGGAGGGAGGCGAAGGCAGGCTGCGCCTCCGCGAGACCCGGACGATGGGACGCGCGTCGCTCAAGCTGGGACGATACGCACCCGCGTGTCGTAGAAGCTGACGCTGCCGCCGACCGGGTCCAACAGGCAGGTCGTGTGGCGCAGCGCGGGGTCGGTCCACATCGCCGCGTTGGCGTGCACTCCGGCCGCCCGCCGAGCATCGCCCTTGATGCGCCGCCCGT
>JAYUAG010000378.1:0-1528 GCA_043741475.1 Thermoflexaceae bacterium
GGGCATCTTCGGTAGGCCGGTCGATATTGCCGTCTTTGGCTATACCCATGAAGCGATGGTCGAAACTCACGGGGGAGTCCTCCTGGTGAATCCCGGCAATCCTAGTCTGATTAAACAGCGAGTGAGGCTTGGCACAGTGGCGATCCTGGAGTCGCCATAGACGTCGCGCCGGACTAAGGGGGCAGTCCGCGCCGAGAATGTGATGGACTAAGAGAAGCCTGAACCGATCACCTGATACGCATAACACCCGTTGCCAGGTACCCTGGTCGAGGTCGGGCCGATTCTATCGAGGCTGTTCAGGAGGCCGTGGAGGCGAGTGGCACACGGTGAGCGGCTGGCCTCACGAATCAGCTATCTCGTCCGCGATGGAAAGCCATAACTCACCTTCTTCGTGACCGAGCTGCATGAGCAACATGCCGGAGGAGACGCGTTCGACGAACCCCCACTCCCAGATCGCCTGCCCGTCCGTGCCGGTGAGCACCGCTAGTTGCCCCGCCGCCTCGCGGGCCAGCCTCCCAAGGTACGGCTCGTGCCGGCGCGCTGGCCTCCAGCCTCGGAGCCAGCAGCCGAGATCGTACTCCGGCTCGATGAAGCCACCATCGGGGTCGATGAACTTGTAGGTTCCGCCGGAGTCGAGTGGGGCGAGGAGGTTGCCGGGGTGTGCGTCGCCGTGGCAGATGACCGCGCGAGCCGGGTCGAAGGCGGTGCGGCGGCGGGCGGCGAAGTCGAGCGCGAGGGCGACGGTCCGTTCGCTGCACGGACGTTCGAGGGATTCCCAGGTTCGCGGGATGAAGTCTTCGAGCCAGGTCGCTTTCCCGGCGCCGTCGATGAGGCCCTGGGGATCAAACGTGACCTTCCAGGTTTCCTGGACGGCGGCGCAATAGAGGGGGAGCTGTTGGTCTTGCGGCCAGTTTTGATCCCACATTGGCGGGCCAAGGCGTTCGACCACAATCGCGCGTTCCGCCCGGTTGTGATGGTAGAGGCGGGCGTATCCACGCCCTTCGGCGGCGCGCAGGATGTCCGCCTCGACGGCGCTGAGGTCCGGGTCGGGGAGGGCGACTTTGAGGATGGCCGCGAGGTCGCCGGGCATGCCGACTTCGGCAACGAGTGCGCAGCTGCCGCCGTCCAGCACCCGGCCGACCTGCAGGTCCCAGTCCGCGGCGACGCCGGAGACGGTGGCGTCGAGCTGTTGGAGCCAGGCAGCGCCGGTCTCGCCCATCGCCAGGGCACGCCTGCGAAGGAGGGTCGGGACTTCGAACTGCGCCACGATCACATTGTGCTGAACGCACCCACTCGGCGCGAACAAGCGGATGCCCCAGCCAGCACCGCCGCCTGGGACGGACCGCTCGCCCCATCTCCTTTGCGTCTTGTCCTTCGCCCGTCTCCTTCACCTCCGACCCAACGAGAAGTCTTCGTGAACGGTCCATTACGAGGCTCCAGGTCGGCAATCATTACCGGAGGTCCTTAGTCCCGCAGGCCTGACATAGTCCTATGGTCTTCCATGGATGGCTATGACCCAATGATTCAT
>JAYUAG010000379.1:0-1525 GCA_043741475.1 Thermoflexaceae bacterium
GACCGTTCCCAGGCGGCGAGGTGGGCGATGTGATCTTTCCCCGTCCAACCCTGCTCGTCCGTTGGGCCAGTCATCTGTGCCTCGCTGAGAGCATCGAGCGCCGCCTGCAGCTCGCGCCAGCCGCGCTCCATGAGTTCCAGGCCCTCGGCCTTCGTCGGTGGTTCTTCCATGGGCGCCATCGTCGCAGAGTGGCGCGACGCGGGGAAGCGAGAGTCGAAACGCCAACGAGGGCACTGGTGCGATGG
This sequence comes from Thermoflexaceae bacterium, assembly GCA_043741475.1. Lineage (GTDB taxonomy): Bacteria > Chloroflexota > Dehalococcoidia > Tepidiformales > Tepidiformaceae > JAGQHB01. Next base: position 246 of record JAYUAG010000379.1, read on the forward strand.
TCATGGGACGGGTCTGACGATTGACGAGTTCCTCGCGCTCCCCGAGCAGAAACCTCATCGCGAATTCGTGCGCGGAGGATGGTAGCGAAACCGATGGCGAACAGCGATCACATCCGCCTCGTGCTGAGGCTCGCCCCCTGCTTCGACGCGTACTGCCGCACGTTTGGCGGGGTTGCGGGGCCAGAGGGGAGCGTGCTGCTCCCCGATCCTGACGATCCCTTCGTCTACCTCCCCGACATGGCCTACTGGGCGCCGGGGCGCCGCTCAGGTCACTATCCGGTGACTCCACCCACGCTCGCGATCGAAGTGCGGTCGCCGAGCCAGACCATGGCGGAGTTACGGCGCAAGTGCCTGGACTACCGGCAATACGGCGTCGATGCGGTGTGGCTTGTGGACCCGGATAGCCGGACGGTCGAGGTGTTCGAGGACAGCCAGGAAGGCCTGCGCGTGGAGCACGAACTGATCTCCGTGTACCTGCTTGGCTTCTCGCTGCTGCTGGAAGAACTGCTCTCGGCCCTCGATTCACCCGCCAGCCCAACCCGCGCATAGTCGCGCCCATGGAACGCAAACCGAGGCTCGAAGGTAAGGTCGTTATTGTCACCGGGGCGGGGTCACAGCTTGATGAGGGGATTGGGAGCGGGCGCGCCGCCGCCGTGCTCATGGCGCGCGAGGGCGCGCGCGTCCTCAATAGCCGTCAATGCGAGCCGTCAATGCGCGGCCGGTCTGGTGGCCGGCGGGTTCGGGCGTCAGGCCCCTCCGTGGCGCATAATCCGCGTATGCAGCCGCAGACGCGCTACATGAAGACCAGCGACGACGGGCGTATCGCCTTCAGAGATTCCGCCTTCTCCGGCGGCGGCGAGTTCGTTATGAATGGCTTCGACGACGCTGCGCGGCTCAACGAAGTGCGGTGGCGAACATGAGCTTCGAACCGAACATCAGGTACTGCACGACGCGGGATGGCGTGAAGATCGCGTTTTGCGACAACGGTGACGGCACGCCACTGGTGGCAGCATCGTATTTGAACAACGTCGCAGTTGAAGCTCGATGGGAGTGGCACCAAATCCTTGCCTCCCGCCGCCGGATGGTCTGGTACGACAGCCGCGGCGCTGGCTCGTCGCAGCGCGATGTCGCCGGCTTTTCCGTCGATGAGATGGCTCTCGACATCGACGCTGTGGCCGACGAACTGGGCCTGAAGTCGTTTGTCTTGTTCGCCTGGCTTTGGGCCGTCCCGACAGCGGTCGCCTACGCCGTGCGGCGCCCGGAGCGGGTGTCACACCTCG
>JAYUAG010000380.1:0-1524 GCA_043741475.1 Thermoflexaceae bacterium
CATGGAGACGGTGGTTTTCGGGAAGCGTGTGGTCGAGCATATGGAGAGTGGCGACGGTGGCACGGCCCCGGCCACACCCGAGGCGCTCGCGCTCGCGGCCCGGCCCAGTGCCACGCCGGACCACCAAACGCTTCAGCGGCTGATGTGGGAGTGCGACGGGATCGAACGCACGGCGGAGGGCATGCACTCTGGACTGTCGAAGATCACCTCCTGGCAAACGCGAACCGAACTCGCCCTCGATGCCCAGGGCCGTCGCGCAGGGATCGAGCGTTGGGCGATGGCTCAGGTGGCTCAGGTCATGCTCACCGCCGCCGTCCAACGCGAAGAGAGCCGCGGCGGACACTATCGCAACGACTTCCCGGAACGCGACGACCGCCACTGGCGCCGCCGCCAGGTGTTCCGCCGTGCTGATTGAAGCGGTCGACCCGGCACTGGTGCGACGGCTGGTCACGGCGGCGCTAGCGGAGGACCGCGCCGCGGACGATGTGACGACGCTCGCGACCGTCCCAGAACAGCTGAAGGGCCGCGCCGTGTTCCTCGCGAAAGAGGCGGGCGTCCTCGCGGGCCTCGATGTCGCCGCAGAGGTCTTCCAGCAGGTCAACCCGCGGGTGCACATCGAGCGCTGCGCGGACGAAGGTTCGGCCTTTGCGCCGGGCGCGCAGCTCGCGGTGGCTACGGGCCCTGTCCGCGCATTGCTCCAGGGCGAACGGGTCGCCCTGAACTTCCTCCAACGAATGAGCGGCACGGCCACCCTCACCCGCGCCTTCGCCGAGGCGGTTGCGGGCACGAAGGCGGTCATCCTCGACACGCGCAAGACCACCCCTGGTCTGCGCGACCTGGAGAAGTACGCCGTCCGCTGCGGCGGGGGCACGAACCACCGCCGAGACCTCGCCGTGATGGCGATGATCAAGGACAACCACCGCGAGGCGCTCGCGCGGGCCGGCCTGTCGCTGGCCGAGGGCATCGCCGCCATCCGGGCACGATCTCCGGGCGTGCCTGTGGAGGTGGAGATCGACGCGCTCGACCAGCTCGAGGCAGCACTGGCCGGAAGGCCCGAATGGGTGCTCCTGGACAACATGGGCGTTGCCGCCATGTCTGATGCGGTGCGCCTCACCGCCGGCCGCGCGAAACTGGAGGCAAGCGGGGGTGTCACACTCGCGACGGTCCGGGCAATCGCGGAGACCGGGGTCGACGCGATCAGCGTCGGCGCCCTCACGCACAGCGCGCGGGCCCTCGATATCAGCTTCGACCTGAGATTCTAGCGCGACCGGCGGGTGGGATATGGGGCCAGGCCCCACGGCGCTGGCACGGAGGGCGGCGGGATTCACGGATCATGGAGACTCGCCTCCGCGCCGCCGTGGGGACTCTCCTGTCTCGCCTATCCCCGGGGATCAGCTAGGGGTCGAGCATCGCGAGCAACGTTCGTACCTCCGCCTGCTGTTCAATCGGATGACGCATGTGGAGCTCGGGATGGACCGCGTATACGTTCCGGCGCCCCCGTCTTTCCTTCGAGAGATACCCCTC
>JAYUAG010000381.1:0-3888 GCA_043741475.1 Thermoflexaceae bacterium
TGTACGTCGGCATCGAAACGCTGACGGGAGACCAGGTAGTTCCGGGGCCCTTGCTGTTCTCATGCCGCCCTCCAGACGGTCGTTCCTCGGGGGACGCGCTGTGCAGCTCTTCTCCGACAACATCCGGGTCGTGAACGGCACCGTCCTTAGCCCGACCGCGAGAGAGGGCCCCGGTCCATCGCGCGACGAACAGAGGCCCTTGCTCACGCGCGGGCTAACGACGGCGTTCGACCCGCGCGACGCCGTGAATCGCACACCGGGCTCCGGCGCTTGCTCCGTGCCGCTGGCGCGGGGACACTCCGGCCGTGAGGCTGCTTCTGGCGACGAGCAACCCCGGCAAGGTGCGGGAGTTCCGGCGGCTCTTGGCGGGCGTGCCCGTGACCATCGTCACCTCGGCGGACCTGCACCTGGCCATCGATGTCGCCGAAGACGGGGAGACCTACGCACAGAACGCCGCGAAGAAAGCGATCGCGTTCGCGCGGGCGGGCAGCTGCTGGGCGCTGGCGGATGACTCCGGGATCGAGGTGGACGCTTTGGACGGGAGACCGGGCCTCCGTTCGGCGCGCTACGGGACGCCGGATCTCGGCGACGAGGGTCGTACGGCACTCCTGCTCAGCGAGATGGCTATCGCCCCGGATGGGCAGCGGACGGCGCGATATCGAGCGGTAGTCGCGTTAGCTTCGCCAACAGGCACGGTCCGGCTGTTCGACGGGAGTTGGGAGGGACGCATCGGTCTGGAACCCCGCGGCGTCCGCGGCTTCGGCTACGACCCCGTCTTCGTGCTGGAAGACGGGCGCACAGCGGCCGAACTCCAGCACGAAGAGAAGGACCGGGTCAGTCATCGCGGCATTGCGGTACGAGCGGCGGCTACGCACCTACGAAATGTCGCGGCGACATGCGGATAGCGGAGGCGCCCCTCGCCCCCCGGCGTCCTCTCCTGCGGGCGGGGGGAAGGTGGAGAGGGATGCGCCTGGCGTTGGTGGTCACCGCGGGTGTCTCCACGCTGGCCGCACTTTCGGCCTGCGGCGGCAGCGGCGGTTCGCTAGGGGAGCCGGCGCCATGTGCGACGCCGACGCCGGCCTCGACGCCGGCGGTCTCGGCGAACCAGCAGTTCGGGCGCTACACACAGACCGTGACACGGGCAGCGGATAGCCTGACGCAGCGGCTGGCGACGTTTCGGGCCGCCTATCCCGAGGGCAAGTTCTACCGGTCGGATGGCTTTCGCCCGGACTTCGTGGCGTATTATGGGGCGACGCTCTGCGCCCTCGACGTGATCGACACGGTTGCGCCGCCATCAACGGCGGCGGCGGCGGAGCGAGACGCCCAAATAAAAGCGGTTGTGGTGGACTACCGGGCGACCATGGCGTACGGGCTCGAAGCCGTGCGCAAGCGCAACACTTCGGACTACCGGAAGTGGAACCGCCGGGTGGACGAGGCGGCGGCGCGCATGGCGACGGCGCTTGCCTTGCCTACGCGCTGAGAGCCGTGGACACGGCAACCGGTCAGGGCGTGGCCTTTGCCAGGCTCTGTTCGATGCGGGCGGTAAAAGCAGCGGCGCTTGCTTCGTAACCGAATCGGGCGAGTTCTTTGCCGTTGGCATCGATCAGGATGAACGTCGGGGTGCCGCGGACGCCGTATTTCGCGGCGACACCGTCGCTCTCCACGTCCTTTTCCACGAAGGCCATGCGGCCCTTGAAGGCGGCTGCGCTGTCGAGAGCCCACGGCTCCATCTTTCCGCAGAACGGTCAGGTGGGGGCGGAGAACCAGACCAGCGTCGGGCGGCCGTCGGCGCGAGGCGAGGCGCTCGAGGGAAGCGCTCCGAGCGAGTGGTAGACGGTGTGGAGCGAACCCTTGTGGATCTCAATCTCCGTGCCAGCAAGGCGGCGGGCGAGTTCGACGGTCGGGTCAGATGCCGGCGCGCTGGCCGCGGGCGTATCGGCACCGCCGCCGCGCGTGAACATGAAGACGCCGATGAGCGCGATCATTCCGGCCACGCCCACGGCAAGGATCGTGCGCTTGACCCAGCCCTGGCCCCGCTGTTGGCGCGGTGCCGGCGACGAGCGTCTGCGAGTCGAGCGTTTGGCCATGATCCCTCGGAACCCGGATGGAAGAGTGCACCGAGAATACGACACGCATGCAGAAGTGGTTCTTACGCATCGATGACCAGTGCCCGCCTCAAACGCTCTCGACGGTCGCAGGTTCGCCCACGGATGATCCTCACGCGGGCGAAGTCCAGGAAGAGGGCGAAGCACGCCTCCATTTTTGCACCGAACGGCGGGCTACGATACGTTCATGGGCGTCAATTGAAGAGCCGGAGACCGCAGGTCCCTGTGTGAACCGTCGCAAGACGGAGGGATAAGCCGCAAGGCGCCTGCCGAGGCAGCGATAGCGCGATGGATCACTATCCATTGCTTTGTCCCTGCTGCGAGGCAGGGATTTCGGTTTCCGGCCCACCGTCAGCGGGCGCACGCGCCCACCAGGGACCGGAGGAAGCCTATGCCGACCCCACGAAAGGTCGCAATGCTGGCAGATATCAAGGACCGCATGGCGCGGGCCTCGATTGCGATCAGCGCCGACTATCGTGGCCTGACCGTCGCCCAGCTCACGGACCTTCGCAAGGCTCTGCGCCCGGCGAACGTGGACGTGAAGATCGTCAAGAACACGATTGCGGCGATGGCCGCGGACGCGGCCGGCCGCCCGGAGATGAAGTCGCTGTTGCAAGGGCCGACGGCCCTCGCGCTTGGCTTCGGAGACCCGATCGCGCCGGTCAAGCTCCTGACCGAACACCTGCGCGTGCGCCGCATGCAGCTGACCATCCATGGCGGCTGGATGGAAGGCCGGGCGCTGAGCCGCGCCGAAGTGGAGAGCATCGCCACGCTCCCTTCGCGCGAACAGCTGCTGGCGGACTTCATCGGCAAGATGCAGTCGCCGCTCTACAACCTTGCGGGGCTGTTGCAGGCGAGCATGCGCAACTTCGCCGCGCTCGTAGACGCGCGGGCGAACCAGCTCGAATCCCAGGGCGCGGCCTGAGCGGCCGCACTACTCGACCCACACAGGAAGAAGGAAGACACCATGTCCAAGGTTTCAGACGCACTCGACATCATTAAGGGGATGACCCTGCTCGAACTCCGCGACCTCAATAAGTCGATCGAGGAGGAGTTCGGCATCACCGCCGCCGCGCCGATGATGATGGCAGCAGGCCCAGGCGCCGCCGCCGGCGCCGCGGCGGCCGAGCCCGAAGAGGAGAAGACGGAATTCAACGTCGTCCTCAAGAGCTTCGGCGAAAACAAGATCAACGTAATCAAGGCGATCCGCGAAGTCGTGAGCGGCCTTGGCCTGAAGGAAGCGAAGGACCTCGTCGAGGCCGCGCCCACCAAGGTCAAGGAAGGCGTGAACAAAGACGAAGCGGCCGCGATCAAGGCGAAGCTCACCGACGCCGGCGCCACCGTCGAGATCGAGTAACTCGCGGCGACGCGTAGCTCGAACAGACCAAGGCCCGGTCGTCCGCGACCGGGCCTTCTGGTTCGTCTGGCTCGGGGCGAAAGAACGTCTGTTCCACTATCGGGGACGGTGACTTAGAATGCGCGAATGCCGACCTCGGTTCTGCGCCGCGACCCGACAGTTGTTTCCCATGCGATGCGGCGAGTGAAGTCGGGCGATACGGATCCCGAGCTAGTGCTCCGACGGCGACTTTGGAGTGAGGGCGCCCGTTACCGGCTGAAGACGCGGCTGCCCGGTAAGCCCGACCTTGCATTCCTGCGGGAACGCGTCGCCGTCTTCGTGGACGGCGACTTCTGGCACGGTCGACAATGGCGTTTGCGGGGCTTCAATTCGCTGGCAGACCAGATGCAAAGAGTCAACAACCCTTGCTATTGGATCCCGAAACTC
>JAYUAG010000382.1:0-3884 GCA_043741475.1 Thermoflexaceae bacterium
GTGTAGACTTGAGCCATGAGCTGCGAGGACGACACCGCCGACCTCCTGCGCCGCGCCGGCCATAAGATGACGCCGCAGCGACTGCTGATCGTCCGCGCGCTGCGCCACGCCGACGGCCACGTGAGCGCCACGCAGATTGCGGACCAGGTGAAGATTGCCTATCCGTTCGTGGACGTCAGCACGGTCTACCGAACGCTGGATGTCCTTAAGCGGATGCGGCTGGCTACGGTCACGGACATGGGTTCGGGTGATGCCGTCTTCGAATGGACGCCGGAAGAGCCACATCACCACCTGATCTGCTCCAGCTGCGGGGCCGTGCTGGAGCTGGATCACGACTACTTCGGCGGCCTCGAGGACCGCCTCCTGCGCGACCACGGTTTCCTGCCTGACCTCCACCACTTCGCGATCTTCGGGCTCTGCGCCGACTGTCGACGGGCAGGCGAATGACGACGCGCAGGGAACTCCTTCGCCAGCTGGTCGAGGTGGCGGGCGCTGCAAACGTGCTCTGGCGACCGGAAGACCTCCTCGTGTACGAGTTCGACGGCACGATCGAGAAACAGCTTCCGCACGCCGTGGCCTTCCCTGGCGACGCGGACGAGGTTTCCGGCATCGTCCGTGTGTGCCGTAGACTCAACATCCCGGTAACACCCCGCGGCGCCGGCACGGGGTTGAGCGGCGGCGCTGTCCCGACGAAACGCGGAGTGGTGATTGCGACCGCGCGCATGCGTCGCATCCTGGAAATCGACCCGGGCGACCGCATCGCCGTGGTCGAGCCCGGCCTGCCTAACATCCAGCTTTCCGAAGCGGCGGCCGCCCACGGGCTTTTCTACGCGCCCGACCCGAGCAGCCAGAAGGCCTGCACGATTGGCGGGAACGTGGCCGAGAACGCGGGCGGGCCACACTGCCTCGCGCTCGGCGTCACCACGAACCACGTCCTCGGCCTGGAGGTAGTCACCGCCGAAGGGGAGATTGTCTGGCTGGGTGGCCGCACGGCCGATCAGCACGGATACGACTTGCGCGGCCTGTTCGTCGGCTCCGAAGGCACGCTCGGGATCGCTACGAAGGTCGTCGTTCGCCTGCTTCCACTACCCGCGGGGGTCGTCACGCTCCTTGCCATTTTCGAGTCGATATCGGATGCGAGCGCGACCGTCTCGGCAATCATCGGGGCCGGCCTCATCCCGGCAGCAATGGAGATGATGGACCGCCTCACGATCCAGGCGGCCGAAGCCGGACTCCAGTGTGGCTACCCGCCGGACGCGGGCGCGGTGCTCCTCGTGGAACTTGACGGCATCGAAGAGGAGCTCGCACCGCAGGTCGCGGCGGCGAGGGCCGCCTGTATCGAACATGGCGCGCGTGAGGTGCGCATGGCCCGTGACGCGCGCGAGCGAGAACTGCTCTGGCTCGGCCGCAAAGGCGCGATCGGCGCCCTCGGCCGCCTGGCGCCGAACTACTACATTCTTGACGGCGTCGTGCCACGCTCGCGACTGACCACCGTGATGGACGACGTGCGTCGCATAGGCGCTGCCTGGGATCTGCAGGTAGCGAATGTGTTCCATGCCGGGGACGGCAACCTTCACCCGCTCATCCTGTTCGATGAACGCGTCCCGGGCACGACAGCCCGCGTGCTGGAGTGCGGCGCCGAAATCATGCGCGTCTGCGTCGACGCTGGCGGGGCGTTGAGCGGGGAACACGGCATCGGCTTCGAAAAGCAGGCGTTCATGCCCTGGCTGTATTCTGAAGTGGATCTCGCGAACATGCGGCTACTACGACCGGTGTTTGGGAACGATGGCGCGTTCAACCCGTGCAAGATCCTGCCCGAAGGCTCGGGCTGCGGCGAGACCGCCCACCATGCCGCGGCGGTACGCGCGGCCGGGCCGGATGCCTATGTCTGAAGACCTCCTGGGGACTTCGATGCCCGGCGCGCGCCCGCCGGAGGCCCATTACGCGCCCGCGTCACTGGCCGAACTGCAGCGTCTGGTGGCCGACCGCCGCGACCGGCTGACGCTCGTACCGGTAGGGGGCCGTACACAGCTCGGGCTCGGGAACACACCCGGCGGGCCATACGCCACCGTCGACGTGCGGGCCGCATTGGCAGGCGAGATCGAACATCAGGCGGCCGACCTGACGGTCGTTGCGCCGGCGGGGGCGACACTCGGCAGCCTGGCCGTGGTGCTCGCCCCGGCGCGCCAGTTCCTGCCGCTCGACCCTCCCCGCGCCGAGGAGGCGACCGTGGGCGGCGCGCTGGCCGTGGGCGCGGGCGGCCCACTTCAGACGCGCTACGGCCCGCCACGGGACCTGGTTCTGGGCATGACCGTCCTGCGCGCCGATGGCGAGCTGGTGAAGGCGGGCGGGCGCGTGGTCAAGAACGTCACCGGCTACGACCTCATGCGCCTCTGGTGCGGTTCGCTCGGCACGCTGGGGATAATCACCTCGGTGGCGATGCGCGTCTACCCACGCGCCGAAACGGTGACACTGACAGCGCCCGCGCCATCCGTCGGGGCCGCAGTCAGGGCTATCGACGCCGTGTTCCGCGCCGACCTTCGGCCCGAGGTTGCCGACGTGCTGGTCAGTGGCGACACAAACGGCCTCCTGATCAGGGTACCGGCCGCCGCCCGCTCGAAGGCTGCCGCACTGATGGGGTCGAGCCTTATCGCGAACGACGACAGTGCCTATCTGCGCTCGCGCGACCTCGGGGCCGCCGTGGACGATGTCCTCACGGTACGCGCCGCCGGTACGTTTTCGGCCGTTGGCGCGGCGGCCGGGGCGCTCGTCGAACTTGGCCCTTCGGCCCTGGTCGCCCGGCCGCTGGCCGGCGTGGTACGGGCGACATGGACGGCCGGCGCCCTGCCGCCGCTCAGGACCATCGCCCCGGCGCTGGACAACATCCGCCGGACGCTCGCAGGCTGCGGCGGGTCGTTAGTCGTCGAGCGCATGCCGGCGAGCTTTCGTGAAGGCCTGGATGCCTGGGGCGAGCCTCCCGCCTCGCTACCCCTCATGCGCCGCCTGAAGGACGTGTACGATGGCGACGGGCGGTTGAACCGCGGGAGATTCATTGGTGGCATCTGAATCACACTGGCCGCGGCCCGACGAGGCGCCGTCGGCCGAAGACCTCGCACGCTGCGTCCATTGCGGTCTCTGCGTGAACGCGTGCCCCACCTACGCTATCACCGGCCTCGAAACCGAATCACCACGCGGGAGGATCTACCTCGCGCGGGGCGTGGACGAAGGCCGCATCCCGCTCACGGCAGCGGTGCAGGGTCACTGGGACCTCTGCCTGCAGTGCCGGGCCTGCGAAGCCGTTTGTCCCAGCGGGGTTGCGTACGGGCGCATCATGGAGCACGTCCGCAGTCAGCTGGACGCAGCGCCGCCGGCGGGCAAGCGTGGACGCCGGATACGACGGTTCCTTCTCCGTAACGTCGTGGGCCGGCCACGTGTGCTTGGGGCGATGGTCGCGCCCGCGCGAATCTACGTGAACATCCCGGGCGTACGGCCTGCACTCCGGAAGACCAGGCTCCTCGGCAGGCTCGGCCGTCTGGGCGCGGCGGAGCGCCAGTTGCCACAACACCTCGGGCGCCCGTTCCGCGCCGGCGACCGCCTCGCGGCGCCCGCGATCGAACGGACGGCCGCGATCGTCTTCACCGGCTGCATCATGGGCGAACTATTCGGTGATGTGCATCGCGCCACCGGCCGGGTGCTGGCGGCGGCTGGCGTGCGCGGTGTGGCCGCGGCCGGCCAGGGTTGCTGCGGCGCACTCCACGCGCACGACGGCGACCTCGATTTCGCGCGCACGCTCGCACGGCGGAACATCGATGCTCTCGGTGACTCGTCCGGGATCCCGATCGTGGTCAATTCAGCGGGCTGTGGCGCGGCAATGAAGGAGTACG
>JAYUAG010000383.1:0-1518 GCA_043741475.1 Thermoflexaceae bacterium
CAGGGTCACGACCGGCCCCTTCGGCCAGGTGGAACGGAACGCTCCTACGGACATGGCCATCGGGATGGCGCGGTCCTCCTCGCCGTGGACGTACATCGCTGGCTTCGCCGCAAGCAACGGCAGGTTGGCGATGTGCTCCCGCACCGTCTCGATCATCGCCGGCGTGCCGATGTTCGCCGGGAAAGCGAGGGCGCCACGACAGTCGGCTGGCGTCGGAAACGCGGAGGCGTACGCCCTCACCCAGGTCTCATCGACATGGCCCGTCCGTTCGAAGCCGATGCGTTTCATGACGGAGAGGATCGTGGCGCCGAGGTTCGAAAGGACGGCCGTACTCTCCTCGGTATGCACCCATTTGTACCAGGGGAAGTCCTGCACGCGGGGCGTCCCGGCGGGAGCGCCGCCGGGGACGCCGGTGTTCATGTAGCAGAGTCGCTTCACGCGGTCCGGGTGGCGAAGGGCAAAGATCGTAGCTATCGGCCCACCCCAGTCCTGCCCGACGAGGGTGATGTCGCGCAGGTCGAGGCTGAGGAGCAGCGCTTCGAGGTTGTCGACATGCTCGCGGATGGAGTAGTCGCGGTCCTGTGGCGTTTCGCTCTTACCGAAACCCATGTGGTCGGGGACGACCACGCGGCCGTGTCGCGCGAGCCGCGGGATGAAGGCCCGGTAGAGGTAGCCCCAGGTGGGCTCTCCATGGAGGCAGACGATCGTCTCGGGACCGGCCCCCGGCTCGTCCACGTAGTGTTGGCGAAAGCCGTTCCCTTCGAAGTAGTGTGCGGCGAAGGGCCAGGCGCCATCAAAGGTTTCGTGTTCGGGAATCACATCCTGCCTCCGGTCGGTTCGATGCGACCATCGTGAAGCCATGGCCCTCCCCAGTGTCAAGGTAGTCGGAGGCACGTCGTCGTCGTACCGCGGTCGCTCGGCGTATGATTCCGCCTGCCCGTGTTGGCTGAAGGAGAGTGAACGTGGTCGCTTACGAGTTTGGTTGGATCTCCCCGGTGATCGGGGTGCCCGAGAGCGGCCACGTGCCTATCGTCATGTTCCAGGCGGAGCACATCCTGCCGACGGCGTTTGCGCACTTCGACTCTGTCTGGCTGGCGGACCACTTCTACGGGTTCGACAGGCGCACGGACCCGTTCCTCGAATCGTGGACGACGATGACGTGGCTCGCCGCCCGCTTCCCCAACATCCGACTCTGTCATCACGTACTGGGCCTCGGCTACCGCAACCCGGCGCTCACGGCGAAGATGGCGGCCACGCTGCAGACGCTCTCCGGTGGCCGCTTCGTCCTCGGCATCGGCGCCGGCTGGCGCAAGGAAGAGTTCGCCGCCTACGGCTTCGACTTCCCGCGGGCGGCCGTGCGTATCCGCCAGCTGGAAGAGGCGATCCAGATCTGCCGCCTGATGTGGAGCGAGACCGCGCCCACGTTCGAGGGCAGGTACTTCACCATCCGCGAGGCCTACGCCCCGCCGCTGCCCATACCGCCACCGCCAATCCTCATCGGCGGCTCGGGCGAGCAAC
>JAYUAG010000384.1:0-3879 GCA_043741475.1 Thermoflexaceae bacterium
AGTTCGACGACCACCATCCTCTCCCGCACCGAGACTGACTCGACCGGCTCGATCGGGTGGCCGGGCACGACGAATGCGTCGGCGAACTCGTCGGAAAGGTAGCCATCGATCATCTTCGGCCCGCCGAACGGCGTCGCCGTCGCGGCCGGGAGCGTCGCGGGCGCACCCCGCGCCGGCTCGCCTTGCACCGCCGGGGAGACATCGTGCGCCTCCTCCCGCCCCAGCAAGACTCCAACTGCGAACGCCACGACCACCAGCACACCCGTAACTGCGAGGTAGCGCCACCGCGGCCGAAATCGAATCGATGGCGACACCCCAGTCGGCGGCGGCTTGTCGCGTACGACCGGCGCATCGCCCGTGGGCGGCCGCGACCATGCCAGCCGTTCGACCCGCTGCTTCACCTCGCCGACGCTCAGCCCAAGCCGGACCGCGATCTCCGCGTGGCGGCAGCCCTCACCGAGCATTTTCCGGAGCAACTCGTCCGAGGCGCGTGTCGGGTCCATAGGTCGATTGTAGTGTCGCGCGCGATCACAGGTAGCCGTCGGCCACCGCGCCGACGGGCGGGTAGGGATTCTTGTCAAGCCCGGGGCATTTACAGCCCCCGGCATCATTCGCCAGCCCGTGCCCACGGCGGGGCACGGCTACCAGGTCCTTCGCACTGCCCAAGGAGTCGCGGCCGTCCCTGGCCGCTGGAGTCTGCTCGCTGCCGGAGGCCCTGTGCGCCGGGCATGGTCGCCAGCCGGTGCCCGCAGCGGGCACGGCTACCGGGTCGTTCGCCGGCTCACCCGCCGGCCGTCGGCAGGCGCTCCAGGTCGGCCGACCCGACATCCACCACCTCCGACGGGATGCGCTCCCCGAAACGGACGCGGCGTAGCTCTCGTCCGTTCGCGTGGACCTCGACCGTCTTCGCCACCGGGTCGACGATCCAGACTTCGCGCACGCCGTATTCGAGGTAGAGCGGCAGCTTGATGGTGAGGTCGTAGCGACGGGTCGAGGGCGAGAGAGCCTCAACGACGATGTCGGGCGGTCCTTCGATGCCTCTCTCCTTGAGACGACTCATGTGTTCGGCCGCGAGGTAGCTGATGTCCGGTTCGAACCCGATGCTCGCCGACAGGCCGACGCCAAAGGGCGCACTCCAGGCGAATCCACCGGTTGCCAGTCCCGCCCTGAGAAGCGCGGACGCGAGGAGTGACGTGGCGCTCTGATGAGCGCCGCCCGGTGGAGGAGCCATGATCAACATCCCGTGGAGGAGTTCGTAACGGTCCGGTGAGTCCGGCAGCGTGTACCAGTCGTCGAGCGTCAACGCGCCGCAGTCGCGGTCGAGCAGCGGGCGAGGTGTCGCCACAACTTGGGATGCATAGGTCGGGGTCGCGGCCATAGGGACAGTGTAGCGCCTCATTGCGCGTTCGGAGTGCTATGATCGTCGCCATGCAGGTGTCGGAACTCAGTGTCGATCAGTTGAAAGCGTTGGTCCGCGAGGCGGTATCCGAGGCCTTGTCCGAGCGCGACCCTGACTTCGGCCTCTCGTTGCGGCCAGAGGTAGAAGAGCGACTCAGGCGTCAGTTGGCGTCGCCAGGGCCGGGCATCCCTTTAGCCGAGGTGGCGCGTGAGCTTGGTCTCACTCGGTGAAGTACGAAGTCGTCCTCGAGGCCAGTGCCACGAGGGACCTCCGTAGAATCGGTCAGGCTGAGGCGCAAAGAATCCGGTCCCGCCTCGCCTGGCTCGCCGACCACCTTGACGAAACATCGGCAGAAATGCTTGCAGCGAACCTTCACGGCCTCCTCAAGCTTCGCGCGGGAGACTATCGCGTCGCGTACACAGTCGACCGCCAGTCCAACACCATCCACGTGCACATGGTCGGTCATCGGAGCGACGTTTACGACATCGACGGCGATGCTGACCGGTGAGGTCCCCTACCCGCCCGCCGCCGCCCACTTCTCGTAGTGCGGCCATGGCGTGGCCGTGCCCCAACCATCCCAGTGGGTGTGGAGGACGCGGCCGATGTCGAGCGCGAAGAGCGCTTCGAAGTCCAGCAGCTGCCCACCGCGCGCCGCGCCGGCGGTCGCCCGCACCAAGGCGTCCGTCACCTCCGTCGCTTCGCCCATGAGGTAGAACTCCTCGCCACCCGCGACGGTCGGGTACGTGTGGAGCGCGTAGCGCGGGTCGCGCCGCAGGTCACGGTACTTGTAGGACATGGTCACAATCAGCGCCCACAGCTGGCCCTCGGCGATAACCGGCGCCACCGGGTGCAGGCGTGGGCCACCATCCGCGCGCACGGTACCCAGGAACGCGCCTGCGTGGGGCGGCTGCTGGTAAAGCAATGCCCGCCCGGTCGCTGCCAGCTCGGGCGCTGCAGACTCGAACTCGGCCCAGATCGCCATCAGGTCCCCTCGCCTTCCGTCGCTCGCCACTTCGTGTACGTCGGTGGCCAGGTGTTGCCCTCCGCCCGCGGCTTATACGTCGCCAGCATGGCCGTGTCGAGCAGGAACTCGAAGCACTCCTCGTCGTCGGCCGCCTTGCCGCCCGAGGCCGTGTACGAAGCGAGCGCTGCTTCGCGGTCGGCGGGGCTGGTCACGGCGCAGGCCCGGCCGGTCAGGTAGAACTCGTCGTCCCGGTCCTCGGGACCACAGGTGTGGATCGCGAACCGCCCATCCCGCACGAGGTCGTCCCGCTTCGGCGACGGGATGATGAACCCGTAGAGCCCCTCTCCCGCGAGAATCGGGCAGAACGGATGGAGCCGGGGCCCGCCGTCCGGCCGCACAGTCGCCAGGTACCCCAGCCCGATCCCGTACTGGTAGATCAACTTCCGGCCCGCTTCCGCCATCTCCGGCTGGGCGGACGCGAACCTACCCCATCGATCCATTGAAACCACCTCCCTCTCGCAAGACCGGGAACACTATGGGCCAACGCGACATCTCTTGTCGCGGACTTGAACCGCGAAGGCACAAAGATCACGCTAAGACACGAAGCAGGATTCTTTAGGCAACCTTTGCGCCTTCGCCCGATCTTCGCGCCTTCGTGGTTTGACCGCCTTGAACCGCGAAGGCACAAAGATCCGCCAAAGACACCAATCCGAACCGTTCTCAAAAGGAGCCTTTGCGCCTTCGTGTGATCTTCGTGTCTTTGTGGTTCAACCCCTCCTCAACCCGCTGTCCACCGCCTGATACCAAGATGGACACCGATGGGACACACCGTCGGTCTTCTCTCTGGTCTGGCTCTCACAGCGGCGGCGACGGTAGCGTTGGTCCGCTACCGCCGCCCCCGCCAACCCTCCCTCTTCTTGCTCCTGTTCGGGCTCGGACTCGCCCTCCTCGCGGTCGACAAGCTCACGCGCGTGGTCGATTCGCTCCACGAAGCGCTCCACCGCGCCGGCTTCGGCGACCCGCCCTTGCTCAACGGCATCGACGACCTCGTCTACCTCCTCGGCTTCGCCGTGGCGGGCGCGATCATCGTCTGGTACCGGCGAGAACTTGTCGCCCGGCCGCGATTCGCGATGGCGCTCGCCGGCGCCGCTGTGCTCTTCGCGGCGGGCTTCGCGATCGACGCTTTCGGACCACCCGGCGGCGTTGTCACCGTCCTCGAACAGTGGCTCGAGTTCGCCGGCTCACTCGTGCTCGCGGGATCCGCGATACTCCCGGCGCGCGCCCTCGTGCCGGACGAAGGCTTGATCCTTCCGGGAGTCCCGGGACCGGCGGACGACACCGCCGAATCCCGCGCTGCGCGACGCTGGCCCCGCCGCGACGCCCGGCGTGACGCACCCCTCGACCCTACGTAGCATAGCCCCGTAGATGGGCGAAGCCGCGGCCCTCATAGCCGCCTTCATGTGGTCGGCTACGAGCGTCGTCATGGCGAGGCTCACGCGTACCGTCTCGCCCGTCG
>JAYUAG010000385.1:0-1515 GCA_043741475.1 Thermoflexaceae bacterium
CTGGTCGAACAGACCCTCGATCGCATGGGCCTCCGTGAAGCCGGTGAGCGCAAGTTCAGTGCCTACTCCGTCGGGATGAAGCAACGGCTCGCGCTTGCCGCCGTCCTCCTCCGCGACCCCGAATTGGTGATACTCGATGAGCCCACGACCGGTCTCGACCCCCAGGGCCAACAGCGCATGCTCGCCCTCGTCCGCGAGATGACCGAGGCGGGTACGACGGTCTTCTTCTCAAGCCACGCCCTCCACGAGGTCGAAGCCGTTTGTCACCGCGTCGCCGTCCTCGTCCACGGGCGTCTCACCGCCCTCAGCACCATCTCAGCACTCACTTCCGGTAGCACGGTCATCGAAGTCCGGGTGGCCGAGCCCGACCGCGCGATGGAGCTCCTGTCGTCCGTCGAATGGGTGACGGGCGTGGAATGCCTGGGAGACCGACTTACCGTATGTGCGCCGCCGGAACGTTCTTCCGAGGTCAACCGCATCCTCGCCAGCGAGGGCATCTTCGCTGCCGAGATTCGAGTTGCGAAGCGAACGCTGGAATCGGTCTACCTCGAGCTGACGAACGGGCAGGAGGCAGCATGAAGGCGCTCGTCGCGGTAGAGGCGTTCAAGCTCAGAAAACGGCCCATGGCATGGATCCTCCTGGTGTTCGGCCCGCTTCTCGTCGTCCTCGTCTATCTCATGCTGCTCGCCATCTCCGTCGCCTCGAGAGCAGCCGTCGATGCACGTTCAGCAGCCGAATTTCGGGCGGCGCTCGATTTCCGGAATGTTGCCGCCTTCGCTGATGGCCTGGTCTTCCGCACATCCGCGATCGCAGCAATCATTCTGGCCGGAGTCTCCACCTCCTCGGAATATCGCTGGCGGACGGCGGCGATGTCCGCCGCGAGGACCGGAGAACGGGGCCGGACGATGGGTGCCCGCCTCACCGTGTACGCTGCCTTCGCGATTCTGTCGGTCGCCCTCGGGTTCGCCGCCGCCGCTCTCTCCTCCTGGGCGATAAACGCCCCGCGCGGGACGCTGGATACGAGCGAGATTGCCCGTCTCGCTCCCTCAGTGCTCGTCGCCGCTGCCGGCGACTGGCTGCTCGTGATGGTCTATATCGCGCTGGCAACGGCGATCGCGGCATGGTCCAGGAGTGCCGCCTGTGCGGTCGGTCTGCCGCTCGTCACGCTTCTCCTCGAACCGCTGGGCGCCAGCCTCCTCGGCGCAGCTAACGGCCCCATCGCCGCGATTGCGCATTTCACCCTGAGCCAGAACATCGACGCCGTCCTCGCCGCCAATGGCGCCATGAAGGGTAGCCCCATCTCTACACCGGAAGGCCTTCCCTCCGCGTGGCAAGGCGCGCTGTTCCTGCTGACGTTCGCCGCAATGAGCGCGCTCGCTGCAATCGCCGCCACTCGGCGGGATCTGCAAGACTGACCGCTGGCAAGATTGCGCCCTTGCGCCCATAATCGCCGCATAAAACCCCCAGTTGAGGTGCCGCACATGCCCGTCCGATACGAAACCCGCGACAACATCG
>JAYUAG010000386.1:0-3871 GCA_043741475.1 Thermoflexaceae bacterium
CCCCCGCGGCGGAGCACTCAGGTAACCCCCGTCATTCAAATACTGCGACACTCCCAAGTCGGCTACTTGACGCCCCGGAGGCGCGGGTCGAGTACGTCGCGGAAGGCATCGCCGAGCAGATTGAAGGCGAGGACGGTGACGGAGAGTGCGAGGCCGGGGAAGACGGGGAGCCACCAGTAGGTCTTAAAGAGGTTGCGGGCCTTGCCACCGAGGTCGCCGCCCCAGGATGGGTCGCCGGGCGGCAGGCCGAGGCCAAGGAACGAGAGGCCGGACTCGGCCAGGATCGCAGCAGGCAGGGTGGCGCTCGCGACGACGATGAGGAGCGGCGCGAGGTTGGGGAGGATGTGTCGTGCCATGATCCGTAACTCGGAGGCGCCGATCACGCGGGCGGACTCGACGTAGGGCCGGCTGCGCTCCTGGATCACGTTCCCGCGCAGGATGCGGGTGATTATCGGGAAGAGCCCGATGCTGATGGCGACGATCAGCGTCTTCACGCCGCGTCCTTCGAGGCCGGGGATGTCGTCGGCAGAAGTGGAGAGCACGAGCGCCCAGAGGATCGCGGGGAGGCAGATCAGGATTTCGATCAGCCGGGAAATGACCGTGTCCACGAAGCCGCCAAGGAAGCCAGAGGCGAGGGCGAGCACGGTGGCGATGAGGAGACTCACGCCCACGGCGCCGAAGCCGATCTGGAGCGCGGGGCGGGTGCCGTAGAGGACGCGCGACCAGAGATCCTGGGCTTCGCGATTGGTGCCGAACCAATGAGCGGAACCGGGCCCCGCAAGGATCTGGTCGCCATCGAAGCCGCGTGGGTCGCTCGTGCGCAAATAAGGCGCGAACAACGCCGCGAAGACGAGCAGGAGGATGATGACGAAGGCCGCGGCGCCAAGTGGTTGGGTGCGCACGAACCGCTTGAGCGCGATGCCGAACCGCACCGGGCCGCTCCTCGTCGCGCCCCAGATCTGTTCCGGTTCAGCTTCTCTCACCTGGACAGCCATAGGACGGCTCCCTAGTAGCGGATGCGCGGGTCGACCCACGCGTAGAGGATGTCGGTCGTGAGCGTGATAATTAGGAACCAGAGGGCAAAGACGATGGCAATCGCCTGCACGATCTGGTAGTCGCGGTTGGAGACGGCGGTGACAAGCCAGGCGCCGATGCCGGGGATGCCGAAGACCGTTTCGATAATGACGGAACCGCCGAGGACGACGCCGAACTGCAGGCCGACGACCGTGAGGAGCGTGAGCATCGAGTTCCGCATGACATGACGGATGACGACGGCCCGCTCCCAGAGGCCCTTGGCGCGGGCCGTGCGCACGTGGTCGCTGCTGAGCACTTCGAGCATGCTCGAGCGCAGGATGCGAGCGACGTAGGCGGAACCGCCGATGGCTAGCGTGAGCGCCGGCAGGACGAGGACGAGGAGGTGGGTAAGGGGGTCATCAGAGAACCTCACCCAGTTGTGGAGCGCCCAATCGGTAAGCCAGGTCTGATTCCACCAGATGACGGGAAGGGAGACGATCAGGGTCGCGATCCAAAAGTTGGGGACAGAGAGGCCGAGCATAGAGACGAGGCGGAGGGCGTTGTCGACCCAGGTGCCGCGGTGGAGGGCGGACATCGCGCCGACGGGGATGCCAATGAGGAGCGTGAAGATGATGGTGAGGATGCCGACCTCAAGCGTATTCGTGAGCCGCTCGGGGAGTTCGTCGTTCACCGGTTGGCCCGTGGACGTGGAGAAGCCGAAGTCGAGCCTGATGGCGTCCTTGAGCCAGATGCCGTACTGCTGGACCTTCGGCTTGTCGAGGCCGAGTTCGGCGCGGACGCGATCCATGCAGGTCTCGCACTGCTGTCCGGTGGCGCCGAGCCGGGCGATGGCGGCATCGCCGGGGAGGGCGCGAATGAGGGAGAACGTCAGCACGGAGATGACGAACATCACCACCGGGATGAGCAACAGGCGGCGGATGATGTACGAGCCCACGGACTGCCCCTCACGAAAGGAAGACGGTGCTGGTGGGAAAGCGGGCCGGTCAGGTAAGGCTGGCCGGCCCGCCGAGGCTGAGTGGAGGTGACGTCAGGCGTTGATCGAAAGGTTGTGGACCCGGTAGACGCCGTTCGACGAGTTGCCGAGGATGAAGTCCTTCTCCGGGTAGTTCTTGATCCGGTCGCGGTAGGCGCCGAAGGCGGTGCGGGCAACGGGAAGCGGGATGGCCCCGCCGAAGCCCTGGCTGAAGAAGAGCTGGGCGTCGCGGAGGATCTGCTTGCGCTTCACGGGGTCCAGTTCCTGGGACTGTTTGTTGAAGAAATCCTGGGCCTTCTCGGCGTAGGCCTTCGTCTCGGGGATGGGGGAATCGAGGCGCATGTTGCCGAAGATGGAGCCGAAGCCGCTCGGCGCCCAGAAGGTGAGCGCGTTGTAGTCAGGGATCGTCGTCAGCGAGCCCTCGGAGGAGATGAAGTATTCCCACTCCTTCTGGCGGGCGGTGGCGATGGCGACGTAGCCGGCAAGGTCGGCGGGCTTGATGGTGACCTTGATGCCGAGGTTGCTCTCGAGTTCCTTGCGGATGAAATCGTGGGCAGTCTGGCCGGCGGGGTCGAACGTTGGGCTGATGGTGCGCAGACCGTTGGGGTAGATGTCGTTGCCCTTGCCCTCTGTCCAGAGCTGCTTGGCCTTCGCCGGGTCGAACTTCCAGAGCCCCTTCAGCTCCTCCTGGGAGAGGACGGAATCGAAGAGCGGCCCGACCTGGGAGCCGTACTGCCCGTCGCCGAGCAGGATCGTCTTGATGTACTTGTCGCGGTCGATCGCGAGGGAGAAGGCCTCCCGGAGCTTCGGATGCGGCATCCACTTCTCGGCGTCGAGCGTAAGGGGATAGTTTCTGTTGTCCGTCATCGACGCGATGACCACGCCCTTGGTCTTCTTCAGTTCGTCCGCTTTGAGCTTGTCGACGGTGGCGTTGAGGAAGTCGGTGTCGCCGGCGAGGAAGGCCGACTCGATGCGCGCCGGGTCCTGGGAGATGAGCTCCTCCCAGCTGTCGACGAAGGGGCCATCTTCGACGAACGTGCCCTCGGCGGGGGTGTGCTTGTAGTAGTTCTGGTTGCGCTCGTACTTCGTCCCCTGGTTGTCGCGGCGAGTCATGATGTAGGGGCCGGCGCCGGCGTTCTTGACGTCCTTGAGGGTGCCGCCGTTCGCTTCGACGAGGCCGCGGGAGACGATCGCAAAGGCGCTCGAGCCCATCGAGGCGATGGCGGAGGCGTAGGGCGTCTTCAGCTTGATCACGAAGGTCTTGGGGTCGGGGGTCTGGAAGCTGTCCATCCAGGCCCACTGGATCTGGTTCACCTCTGAGGCGAACTGCTTGAGCGTCTGGGGAAAGCGGCCGTAGCTGAAGGCGAAGTCTTCGGAGGTGAGGGCGCGGCCGTTCTCTGCCTCCGGGTTGAACTTCATGCCATCGCGGATGGTGAAGCGCATCGTCGTGGCGTCGACCTGTTCGAACTTGGTCGCGCCATCGAGGTAGAATTTATTGCTCGAAAGCTGGTAGACGAGGGCGTGGTTGTAGGCCTTGGCGGGGTGAAGTGGATTGGTGACCGTGATCATCGGGTCGAGGCCTGTGTCCTGCGACACTTTCGTGACCGTGACCTTGCCGCCGCGCTTGCCCGCGGCGCCCGTCGTCGTGCCGCCCGCCTGCGGGGTGGCCTGGGGAGCGTTCGTCGGGGCCGCCGTGGCGTTCTTGCCGCCCCCGTCATCGTCATCGCCGCCGCAACCGGCGAGGAGGGCGGCGGAACCGGCTGCGAGCACGCCCGCACCAGCCATGAAACGCCGCCGCCCGAGGCGGCTTGCGCGATTCGTCCAATAGTTCTGTCGTTCCATAAAGTTTGTCCCCTCCTGAAT
>JAYUAG010000387.1:0-1504 GCA_043741475.1 Thermoflexaceae bacterium
CGATCGCTCAACATCGGCCGTGGTCTCGCGCAACGTTGTCTGTTCCGGGGTGGTGAGCGCGGGGTCGAAGTTGAAGCGATCTGCGGGCTCGATTAGCGCGTCTTTCGATTGGCCGACCTCGAACAGGCTGGTGATGACGAGCGACCCCACGAGCAGGAGGATGACGGCCGCGAACAGGGTCAGCTCGTAGTTCTTGGCGAGCGGCTTGAGGCGGCGCTTCATTCTACGCGCCGCCGCTGGGCGAGGGCGGCTGTGATGCTCCGCCCGATCGCGCCCTGCTCGTCGTAGAGCATGCATTCGCCAACGCCCACGCCGGCGGCGCCGTGATGGGCGAGCGTCTCGAAACCGAGCCACTCGCCGATGGGCAGGCGGTGGATGTAGACGGTAATGTCCGTGTTGATGTAGCCGAGGCCGGCCGTGCCACTGTTCGCCTGGGGGCTGGTGTAGTCCGCCGCAAGCGCGACTCGCTGGAAGGGCGTCAGCTCCTCTCCTTCGATTAAGGAGCGAACCTCGCGTATCCAGGCGCGCTTCTGGACGGCCGTGTTCCACTGGGGGCCGATCGAGCGCATGTCCCACATGGGCTCCCAATCCGAGGAGACGATCGACGGTCGTGGCTGCGGCGCCATCTCCTCGGGGCGCGGCACGTCCCAGGGCGGAGGGCTCCAGATCTCGCCCTCGGGCGGCTCACCGCGGCGTAGCAGGACGCCGCTCGCGCGGCCGATCGACTGTCCGTCAGCGAAACACTCGGCGTCCGCGACCTTGAGGCGCCCGCCCGCGCGCACGAGCCTCGTCGTCACTTCGATCGGCGTGAAGTCTGGCAGCCGCCAGAGGTCGACGGTCAGGCGGGTGAACTGGAAGGCCGGATCACCGAAGTGGCGCTCGATCTCGGCGCCCAGGAGGCCGGCAATCACGCGCCCGTGGAGCGACTTCGGGTCCCACGGGCCACGGCACACGGGGTTGGGCACGAAAGTGTCGCCCTCACGCCGTAGAAAGGCGTCATCGGTTGTCGTGCGCTCGGAGGCCTGGCTGTCGCGACTCATGGCAGGATGATGCAAGGGCGCCAGCGAACGCGCGACCTGTCCGGCGGGCGAAGGAGCGGCCCACGTGGAGGGCTAGTGTTCGTCCCAGTGCCCGGCGTGCTCACCGTGGCGGTGGCCGCCGTGGATGAAGTCGACGTGGTCGCCGTGGAGCACTTTGGCGTGGCCGCAGCCAGTCCCGTGCTGGTGACGATGATCGTCATCGTCGTGGGCGCCATGGACATCCTCACACTCATCCCAATGGCCACCGTGTTCGCGGTGCGCGTGACCGTCGTGCAGATAGTCGACGTGGTCCTGATGCTCGACGGCGGCGTGGCCACAGCCGGGCGCGTGGGCATGCACATGCAGCTCGGGGCGCTCGCCGTGGGTAGAGTGGGCGGCCAGGGGCTCGTCCTCCGTCGGGTTCGTTGTCGTTATTGTAGCGCAGCCTGAGTGAGGGTTCACGCTCACAAACCACGTTGCTTGAC
>JAYUAG010000388.1:0-3849 GCA_043741475.1 Thermoflexaceae bacterium
GAGCGAATCGTGCAGGTGACCGAGAGCCTGAAGAGCGAGGGCATCCTCGATAGCTGGCACGAAAGCAGCGACGGCTACCACCTCGTGAACGGGGCCTGCCCATATCGCATGGCAGCGGAGGTTTCGAGGCTGCCCTGTGAATCCGACCGCAAGACGATCGAGCTGCTGGTCGGCTTGGACGTGCTGCAGCTGAGCCGCATCGTCGATGGCGCCCCAATCTGTGAATACCTGGTGCGGGCAACGGTCCCGGCCTGAGGCAACAAGGAGAACAATGAGCAAGACACTGCTGGAAATCCGCGACCTTCACGCGAACATCGGTGAGAAAGAGATCCTCACCGGCCTTTCGCTGAAGATCAACGAAGGCGAAGTGCACGCGATTATGGGCCCGAACGGCTCCGGCAAGAGCACCCTCGCCAACGTCCTCATGGGCAACCCGAACTACAAAGTGACGGCTGGCGACGTGCTCCTGCGCGGCGAACCCGTGCTCAAGCTGCGGCCGGACGAACGGGCGCGCGCAGGCCTCTTCCTCGCCTTCCAGTACCCCGTCGCCATCCCCGGCGTGACCCTCGTGAACTTCCTCCGCCAAGCGCTGAACGCCAAGCGTGGCACGGATCTTCCTATCCGCGAGTTCCGCCAGTTGCTTTTCAAGCAAATGGACCTGCTCAAGGTCGACCAGGACTTCGCCCGTCGCTACGTCAACGACGGCTTCAGCGGCGGCGAGAAGAAGCGCGCAGAGATGCTCCAGATGGCGGTATTGCAGCCGGCGATGGCGATCCTCGACGAGACGGACTCGGGGCTCGACATCGACGCGTTGCGCACGGTGGCAGAGGGCGTGAACGCGCTCATGCACCCCGGCATGGGGCTGCTCCTCATCACCCACTACCAGCGGCTGTTGAACTACATCACGCCGCAGTTCGTCCACGTTCTGGTCGATGGCCGGATCGTGAAATCAGGCGGAGCCGAACTGGCGCTCGAACTCGAAGCGTCGGGATACGACAAATACGAAGCCGCGGTGACCGCGTAAGGAGGACCCTGAAATGGCTGCACCTGTGATCAGGACCGAAGAGAGTTACACCGAGAAGTGGGGCTTTCACGACGATGAAACGGCGCTCTTCAAGGCGAACAAAGGCCTCACGACCGAGATCGTCAACAAGATCTCGGAAATCAAAGACGAGCCCCAGTGGATGCGCGAGTTCCGCCTGAACGCGCTCGAAACGTTCCGCGGCAAGCAGAACCCGCCCTGGGCCACCGAAGAGCTGAACGGCATCGACTTCGACAACATTCACTACTACGTGCGCGCCACCGACCGTGACGAGCGTTCGTGGGACGACGTGCCCGAGTACATCCGCAAGACCTTCGACAAGCTGGGCATCCCCGAGGCGGAGAAGAAGTTCCTCGCCGGCGTGGGCGCGCAGTACGACTCCGAAGTGGTCTACCACAACATCCGCGAAGACCTCGAGAAGCTGGGCGTGATCTTCAAGGGCACGGACCAGGCGCTGCGCGAGCACCCGGAGATGTTCAAAGAGTACTTCGGCACGATCATTCCGCCGGGAGACAACCGCTTCGCCGCGCTCAACAGCGCGGTCTGGTCTGGTGGCTCCTTCATCTACGTGCCCAAGGGCGTCAACGTGGAGGTGCCGCTGCAGGCCTACTTCCGCATCAACTCGGAGAACATGGGCCAGTTCGAGCGCACCCTGATCATCTGCGACGAAGGCAGCCAGGTGCACTATGTCGAAGGCTGCACGGCGCCGACCTACAGCTCAGACTCGTTGCACAGCGCCGTCGTCGAGATCATCGTCAAGAAGAACGCACGCTGCCGCTACACGACCATCCAGAACTGGTCGAACAACGTCTACAACCTCGTGACGAAGCGCGCCGTGGCCTACGAGAACGCCGTCATGGAGTGGGTCGATGGCAACCTCGGCTCGAAGCTCACGATGAAGTACCCGAGCGTCTACCTGATGGGCGAGGGCGCGCACGGCGAGATCCTCTCGCTGGCGTTCGCGGGCGCGGGCCAGCACCAGGACGCGGGCGGCAAGATCGTCCACGCCGCCCCGAACACGACCTCGACCATCATCTCGAAGTCGCTGAGCAAGGACGGCGGACGGACGAGCTATCGCGGCCTGCTCAAGGTCGCGGAAGGCTGCCACGGCGTGAAGTCCAACGTCCGCTGTGACGCCCTGCTGCTCGACAAGGACAGCCGTTCGGACACCTACCCGACGATGGAAGTCGACGACCCGGATGTCCACCTGCAGCACGAGGCCTACGTCTCCAAGCTCAGCGAAGACCAGCTCTTCTACCTGACGAGCCGCGGTCTGAGCGAAGAGTCGGCGGCGAAGATGATCGTCAACGGCTTCGTCGAGCCGATCGTGAAGGAACTGCCGATGGAATACGCCGTCGAGCTGAACCGGCTGATCGAGCTCCAGATGGAAGGCGCGATCGGTTAGGGCTGTTGGCTGCTAGCGGTTCGCTGCTAGCAGCCCCCCAATCGGCGCAGTCCTCAGTCCTCAGTCCTCGGGGAGGGCGTGGGAGGGATGGGAAACATGGCAGTTATTGCTGAGAAGGTGAACACGTTCACCGTGGAAGCGAGCCGGGCGCTGAGCGCGCGGCTGCACGATTCGCCGCGGACGGCATCGTTGCGCATCGAAGCGGCCGGGATCGCATCACTCAGGTCCTGGCCGGATTCGTATAAGGAACGGCCGTGGAAGTACCACGACGTCAGCCGGCTCGACCTCGCGCCCTACACCCCCGCGTTGGACGCAGTCGACCGCGATGCCGTCAAGAAGACGAACAGTTGCCCGGTGACGGGCGAGCACGCCGCTGTGCTGTACCAGCAGAACAGCGAAACGATCTTCCATGAGCAGGAGGCGGCCGGGCTCCAGCTCCTGACCTTCGAGGCGAACCGCGATGGGAAGCTCCAGGCTGTCATCGACGAGAACCTCGGGAGCCTGATCGACGCCGGCCGTAGCAAGTTCATAGCGATGCACTACGCCTTCCAGCGTGGCGGCGTGCTCGTGAACGTGGCCGCGAATGCGGAGATCGCGGGGCCGGTCCGGATCGTGCGCGACTACGTCAGCGAAAAGCAGTTCGCCGCGCCCCACACGCTCATCGTCACCGGCGCCAACAGCCGCGTGACCGTGGTCGAGGAGTTCCGCTCGGGCGAAGGCGACATCATCGTCGTGCCCGCGGTCGAAGTCGTGCCGGGGCCGGGCTCGACGGTGCGCTACGTGGCGCTCTACCGCTGTGGGGCGAACACGAAGGTGTACGCCGAGGAAGTGATGGAATCGCAGCGCGATTCCGCCTACATCGCGCTGCACGTGGCGACCGGCGGTCGGGTCGTGAAGGGCCACCTCGAATCGCGGCTCGTGGGCCGCGGTTCTTCCAGCGAACTCTACGGACTGACGCTCGGCGACGGCCGGGAACACATCGACTTCTACACGGTGCAGGATCACATCGGCCCGGACACGCGCAGCGACCTGCTCTTCAAGGCAGCATTGAAGGGCCGCTCGCGGAGTGTCTACTACGGGCTCACGCGCGTGGGCCTCGAAGCGAAGAACGCCAGTGCGAATCAGGAGAACCGCAACCTCATTCTCAGCCAGGCCGCCAAGGCGGACAGCGACCCTGTGCTCGAGATCCTGACGAGCGACGTCATCCGCGTGAGCCACGGTGTGACCGCGGGGCCGGTCGACCAGGAACAGCTGTACTACCTGGAGACGCGCGGGATCGACCCGAAGGCGGCGGAGGGCCTGCTCGTGCGGGCGTTCCTCGGCCATGTCCTCGACCGTGTGCCCGGCGAAGCCCTTCATGACGAACTCGCGGCGGCGGTTGACGCGAAGCTCGAGGCCACGC
>JAYUAG010000389.1:0-1501 GCA_043741475.1 Thermoflexaceae bacterium
GCGTAACGGGCCGTTTACCTGATCGTCACCCCACGCATCGGAACTTTCTTCGCGCGCGCGGCGTCTTTCTCCGCAGTCAACCCTGTAGGAGAGACACCATGCAGCGCTTCTTCATCATCTTCGCGGCGGTCGTCGCGGTTTCGGCGGGGGCGTTCTTCGCCACCACCGACCGCGGTTACGCCTGCGCCGGGCTCATCGGCTCGAACGGGGCCGTGAACCTTGGCCGCACCACCACCCTCGCCGGCTACCACGACGGCGTCGAACACTACCTCACTTCGTTCGAGTTCCAGGGCGGCGGCGGCCAGTTCGGGACGCTCATCCCGCTGCCGGACGTGCCCAGCAAGGTCGAACGTGGCGGCGCGTGGACGCTGCAGCGTCTCGCCCGCGAGACGGAGCCGCCGAAAGCCTTCGCCGTCCGCGCGGCCGCGGGAGAAGCGCTCAGTGCCGATGCCCAGGTGCTGATCGAGGTGCGGATCGATGCACTCGACATCACGGTGCTCAAGGGCGGGGCGCCGGCGGTGGCGAAGTGGGCGCAGGACCACGGCTTCCGTCTCAGCCCGGACGCGCCTGAGGTGCTCGAGTTCTACGCGGACCGCAGCCAGATCTTCCTCGCCGCCGTCTTCGATGGCGACGCCGCCAAGGCGCGCGGCCAGCAGGTCGGCGACGGCACGCCCGTCCATCTCACGATCCCCACGGCGCGCCCCTGGGTGCCGCTGCGCGTCCTCGCCCTCGGCAAGAAGAGCGGCGACCGCGTCGACGCCGACGTCTACCTGCTCACGGACGCGAAGCCGCGGCTCCTCCCGGCGCCGGGCGACGACATGCGCCTGCTCCACAGCGACAGGGCGAGCAGCTCGCTCCTCAACGACCTTCGCTCCGACGATGGCGGCGAGTGGGTGCCGGCCTCTTCGTGGCTGACGAAGCTGCGCATCAACGCCAGCGCCGAGGACATGACCTACGACCTCTCGGTCGACCCGACGGGCAAGGGTCAGCCCTCGGCCGTGGCGGCGGGCATCGAGGCCAGCGACAACGGCTCCGGGATGCCCGGCGGATGGTTCTTCGCGGCAGCGGGCCTTGTGCTCGCGGTCGTGTTCGCATTCGCTTACCTCACGCGGCGGCTGGGGAAGCCCGCCGCAACGAAGTGAAAGCGGCGCTGACCGGGATGCTGGCGGCGATCGTGCTGCTCGCCGCCAGCGCCTGCAGCACCGCCTCCGCGGACGCCAACCCGCGCATCACGATCCACCGTTCGCACTTCACGCCGGGGCGGATCACCGTCCCGGACGGTGTTCCAGTAACGATCGCACTGCGCAACGATGACCCGATCGAGCACGAGTGGATCGTCGGGGACGAGGCCACGCACGAGCGTCACCGCACGGGCGCCGAGCCCCACCACGACTCCATCCCGACGGAGGTCACCGTCCCCGCCTACACGACGAAGACGACGACCATCACTTTCGATAAGCCCGGCGAGTACGTCTTCATTTGCCATCTGCCTGGCCACGAG
>JAYUAG010000390.1:0-8929 GCA_043741475.1 Thermoflexaceae bacterium
CCGAAGTAGCCTCCTCCGGCGTGAAGTCCGCGAGCACGCCGTTGGTGCACAACGCCGCTGTCGTGCCGGCGCCGATCGCTGCCACGCGCGTCGAACCGAGCGCACGCGCATCACGCCCGGCGGCGGCGAGCGCCGCGAAGAAGGCGCTGACGCCGTTTGCGCTGGCGAAAACGATCCAGTCCCAGCGGCTGGCGACGAACTCGTCCGTGACCAGGTCGCCAGGGCAGTAACGAACGTGCATGACCGGCGCCTCGATCACCGTCGCGCCGAGCGCCTCAAGCCGTGCGGTGAGGTCGCTCGCCTGTTGGCGGGCTCGTGTGACGACGACCGTCCGCGCGGCCAACGGCCCCGGCCTGAACCACGCGACCCGGTTCCTGAGCACCACCACCTCGCCGATGACGATCGCCGCCGGCGCACCGAGTCCGGCGCTGGCAACCTCGTGCGCGATCGTGGCTACCGTGCCCGTTACCACCCGCTGGGCCGGCGTCGTACCCCACTGAATGAATGCGGCCGGCGTCTGCGACGGGCGACCAGCCGCCACGAGTTGCTCCATGATCTCGTCAACGCGTTCTGCGCCCATGAGCACTACCAGCGTTTGGACGCGAGCCGCAGCGGTCCAGTCTCGCTCGTCCGCGCTGCCAGCGTCGCTGCCCGTTATCACCATGAAGTCGCTGGAGAGGCCGCGGTGAGTCACCGGAATGCCTGCGTACGCCGCCGCCGCCACGGCTGATGTCACGCCAGGGACGACCGTGATGGGGACTCCCGCCTTCTGGCAGGCGATGGCCTCCTCGCCGCCGCGGCCGAAGACGAACGGGTCGCCGCCCTTGAGTCGGACGACCGTTCGGCCGGCAAGGGCGTTCTCGACGAGCAGCGCCTCGATCTCCGCTTGCGATCGGCTATGCATTCCCGCGCGTTTCCCTGCGAACACAAACTCAGCTTCCGGGCGGCAGTGGCGCAGGAGCGCCTCGGAGACCAGGGCGTCGTACACGACCACATCGGCCGCCGCCAGCGCCCGCTGCCCTGCGAGCGTCAGCAGGCCCGGGTCTCCGGGGCCGCCGCCGACCAGCCAGACGTGGCCCGTGCTCGAATCTGCAGTTGCGGCGGTCATGCTAGCTGCGAAAGTATGGTGTCGATGTTCACCTTCGCACAGGTGAACATCGGTGTGTCGCGGAGGGTGTAGAGACTGGCCGCGGTGTAGCGCAGCCGCCCAACCAGGTCGACGAACTCCTGCGGGTGGTCCGAATCGAACGAGACCACAAATTCCTGGTCGTCGATGCCGTACGAGTAGCTCGTATTGATCCGCACGCCTTTGAACGGTGAGGCCGCGTTGATGTGTTCGTCCATCATCCCCTGGCGGGCGTGCGGAGAAAGGTCGTACCACGCACGTGTCTTCACAAAGGGGTAGACGAACAGGTATTTCCCTTGCCCCGGGAGGATCTCCACGCCGTGGCCCGCGCCCTCGATGCGGTTCACGTACTGCGACCGCTTCTGGAGCGACGTGAAGCTATACGGTTGGTGCAGGTAGCCCGCCAGGGATGTCGTATTCAGCGCCGCCTGCATCGCCTGGAAATTAGCCAGGTCGTTCGCGATACGCCAGATCATAAAGTCGCAGTCGGCTCGCAGCCCCACCACCGAGTACGTGCGGATGATGATGTCGTCACGTGCCTCCCACTCTCTCACCAGCGAAATCAGCTCTTGGACCGCCGCTCCACGCTCATCGCGCGAAAGGCGCCGGAACGCGGGGTCCAGCTTGAAGAACGCGTAGTTGAGGAATTGGTGCGTCGCACGGTCGGGCTCGCGCCGCGTCACCTGGCCGCTGGGGTCGAGGTCTACCGTAGGGCCGCGCACGGGACCAGGGGGTGGCGCGTGGGGAGCGGTTGCCGGTGCGTCGGCCATGATTCAGTACCTCCTACAGGGCGGCGGATTGCCCAAGGTCAAAGTTACGTGTGTACAACGCCTGGACGCGGGCGTGGTCGGTGGCGCTGATCCTGGGAACGTCCGTGGCAGCGGCGAACTCCTCAAGCCCGGAGCGGTCGTAGATGTTCGGGAGAACGGCGGCTACGGCCGGCTCATGGAGGACGAACTGGATAGCAGCCTGTCCCATTGTGCGCCCTTGTTCGAGGAAGGTGAGATGGTCCAGCTTCTCGAGCCCGTCTTCCAGCCAGGCCTTGCGCTTCTCGTTCGTCGTCATGCGCCAGTTCCGGTGGTCGCCTGGCTCGAACTGCGTGTCGCTCTTCACCGTGCCGTCGAGCAGCCCGGACGCGTGTGGCACCCGCACCAGCACCGAGACCTGGTGTTCGCGCGCGGTCGGAAAGATGCCCGAACCGATGCCCTGTTCAAACAGATTGTAGATGACCTGTGGCGGCGCCTTGTGCAGCCGGATCGACTCCACACCCTCCTCCACCTCGCGGAGGTCGTACGCCGGACCAAGGGCCGTACCATAGGCACGGATGAGCCCCTCGTCCTTCGCCTTCTCCAATTCTTCCCAGAGGTCATCTTTTCGGATCGCGTCGATCCGCGGGTTGTGCAGTTGGTAGAGGTCGATGTAGTCCGTCCCGAGGCGTCTCAGCGACTCTTCGAGGGCCTTGCGCAGATACGCTGGCGACCAATCATGGGGGCGTTCCTGTTGGCCCGGCCGCTCCGGGTTCGAGTAGATGTCGTACCCGAACTTTGACCCGATCACGATCCTGTCGCGGACATCGCCGAGGGCGTCGTGGAGGATGGTCTCCGCCGCGCCGCTGCTGTAGGTGTCGGCGGTATCGAAGAGCGTGACGCCGAGGTCGTACGCGCGCCGCAGCAGGTCGATACCCACCGAACGGTCCTTCACCCCCCACCAGGTGGTGCCGACCGTCCAAACACCGAAGCCTACGACGGAGACGGTCAACGGTGTCCCATTGATCTGCCGGTACTCCATCACCCGGCCTCCTGATCGTCAGCTCGCATCGCGGCGGGGTCGATGCCGTTTGCCACGCACCACTCCTCGTAGGCGATTGGCGAGACCTCGGACGGCTTGATTTCGCTCCGGCCGCCCCAGAACACATTCGTGTAGCCCACGTCGATCCCCGCCTCCGCGAGGTGGACATCAATCGCCGCCTTGTGCGCGAGGACCCGGTCCTTCTCCATGCCGTGGGCCACGGCCATGACGTTGACGTTCGCGAACTCCGGGCCACCTTCGCGCCAGTAGGCGTGGGTGATGATTTCGTGCCGCCCAACTTCGCGCCCGGCCTCAACCTCCATGCCGGGCGGCACCGCCCAGTGGAAGAGCCCGTTATAGCGGGTCACCCGCTCGCCCGTTACGAGTTCCTGGACGTGCTCGAGGAACGTCGAAAATCGGCCGATAACGCGCATCCGCTCGAGTTCGGCCGCAATGTCGTAGAACGTTGCCAGCGAAACACCGGCCTCCGCCGCCCGGCTGGCCCAGATATCGGGCACGAGTTCCACCGCGGCGAAGTCTCGCTTCAGGGCCGTCAGCACGCGCCACTGCGATTCGCTCAGTTTGACGACCTGCGTCACTACCTCGGAGGCCGAGTCCCCCCGGCTCCCTGGTTCGAGCAGGCGCCGCCTCGTGTGTCCGACGCCGAGAGCGAATAGCCGCTTCGCCGGCATCGCGCGGAAAGAGCGGGCGCCAACGCGCAGGCGGAGGTACTCAGCGTGCTTCTGCAGCGAATACCCCTGCGGCGCCTTCAAGGTTGTCCAGAGCCGATACTGTGACCCGGGCGTCTCGGCGTCCGTCGAGCGGATGACGACGTGGCCCGAGAACGGGTCGTTCTGCGACATGTCATCGAAGGCCGCGTGCAACCGCTCCGCTGGCACGTTCCAGGCGACGAGCGCCCCGGAGGCGAGGTTCGTCGAAAGCAGAGTCTGGCGTATGCGCCGTACGACCCCAGCATCGAGCATCGCCCGCAGCCGTTCGATCACTTCAGCAAGCGAGATCCCCGACTCGCACGCGATTGCGCCGAGCGGATCCCGATGAAAGCCGACGATGCGGTCCTCGCTCACCGCAAGGATCGCCTTGTTGACCGGGTCTTCGATGCTCAAGGGCACGACCGACGCGCTGGTCACGGGCATGCCTCGAGTTCTGGCGCCGGTCCTGCGACAAATAGCGACGTGAAGCGCGCAACCAACGCCTGGTCATCGAGCTCGCGCAGCCGTTGCGTCGGCCCGTGGAAGATCTGATTGACCAGCGAGCGCGTAATCGTCTCGATCGTCTGAAGGGAGATTTCAGGGTGTAACCGCCTGATTCGTTCTGCCTCCCTCTTGCGCACGCGTTCCACTTCAAGCCGCAGACGCCCGAGTTCCGTGCGGCTATCGGTCGCCGCCAACCGCACTCGGTGCTCCACCAACTCGCGCAGGCGGGACTGGAGGGCCGCGCGGCGCCCGTCCGAATGACGGCACTGAGCGGCTTCGGCGACCATCGCCGCGACTGTCAGCGTCGGCACGCCAAGGTCGCCGGTGAGGTTGTAGGGAGTGCCCAGGTCCACCGCCAACGTTCGGACCTCCGGCAGGCCGGAGCGGTCCAGGGGCGCCGCCGAGGCGCCGAGGCAGGAGACGAGCACGTCTACCGCGCCGATGCTCGTGAGATCCGCGAGCGCGGCCGTGGAGGTGTGCGGTCCCTCGCACCAGGGGCCGGACGGACGCTTGCGACCCACGGCGACAACGTCGCTGAAGCCCAGTTCGAGCGCGCGTTGCGTGACCAGCTTGCCCATGCTGCCGGCGCCAATGACCGCGATCCGGCCCTGGGCCGGTACGCCGGACAGCGACAGAGCACGGTCGAGGAGGTGGCCAGAGTGCGCAGCAAACGCGGTCTCGGCTCGGACCGCACGGGCCGCCGCGAGCGCGATGTCGCCGAGCGCTCGCAGTTCGGGCCGCGCGACAGCGAGTCCGGTGCGCACCTGGCCAAGGATCTGCGCTTCACCCAACACGAGCGAATGCAGCCCGGCTGCCACCTCCGCCAACCTTAAGAGCGCCGCGGCGCCGCTCGCCCGCCACTCGGCATCGCAGTCGCAGGCGCTCCGGTGATAGACTTCGACCCGTTGGCAACTCGTAACCACGATATTCCCCGCGCCGTGCCGCTCGGTCGCGCCGCCGATGATCGCCAGCTCCCCCGCATCCTTCGAGGCGGCGGCCCAGCCGCAAAATCGCAAACTTTCCAAATCGGGCAAACCACTCCGTTTCGGTTCCATCGCTGCGAAGATTAAGGGGTTGCCAGCGCTTTGTCACCTTTGCGCGCCGGTGTGACCTGGACCGCTGGAGCGCTTACGCTCGGCGGCGTGGGCACAGCCTTCGGCGGCACCTTCGCGGCCTTCCAGAGCAGGTCGTTCCGCGTCCTCTGGCTGGGCGCATTCCTCGCGTTCGTCGCTTTCTTTATGTCGACCGCTGTCCAGGCGGTCGTTGCCTTCGACCTGAGTGGCAACAATCGTGCCGTGGGTTTCGTGATCTTCGCGCAGGGCATGGCCCAGCTCGCCCTCGCGCCGTTCGGTGGCGCCCTCGCCGACCGGCTGCCGAAGCGCCTCGTGATCTTCGTCTGCCAGGCGATCATCACCGCCGCCTTCCTGCTGATGGCGGTGCTCCTGGTGATCGACCGCATCACGATCGGGTACCTGGCGGTGGGGTCATTCCTTATCGGGTCGGCGTTTTCATTTCTTGGGCCAGCGCGCCAGGGGCTGATGGTCGAGCTGGTCTCCCCGACTCAACGCGGCAACGCGATTGCGCTCAGCCAGGTGGCGCTGAACGCGAGTCGCATCCTCGGGCCCTTCGTCGCGGCGGCGTTTCTGGGGATCGGCGTGCTCGGTTCAGGTGGCGCCTATTTCGCCATGATGGGCCTCTATGTGGCGGCGCTGGCATGCACGCTGCAGATGCCAGCAGGCCACCCGGGCGGGGGCCCGCGGCGTCCCGTCCTCGGCGAAATCTGGAGCGGACTGCAATACGTCGCGCGCACGCCGCGCATCCGCTCGCTTGTGCCGGGCTACATCCTCGTGATTATGTTCGGCTTCCCCTACGTCTCCGTGCTGCCCGGGCTCGTGAAGAACGAACTCGGCCGTTCGGCCTCGGACATGACGATCCTCCTGATCGTGAACGCCATCGGCGGGCTGGCGGCAAGCCTCTTCGTCGCCTCCAAGGCTGACTCGGAACGCGCCCAGGCGCTCTATACAGCGAGCACCGCCGCCTTCGGCATCGCCCTCGTGGCCGCGGGCTTCGCCCCCAACTTCTGGCTGCTCGCACTGGCGATGCTTTTCGTCGGCGCTGGCGGCGGCGGCTTTCAGACGCTCAACGGCGCGCTCGTCTCTCATCTCACAGACCCGGCGTACTTCGGCCGCGTGATCTCGCTGACGTTCCTCGCCTTCGCCACCTCAAGCATCATCGCCCTGCCAGTCGGCGCCCTCGCTGACCGCATCGGCGAGCGGCCGACGATCGCGCTCAGCGGCGCAGCGGTCTGCGTCCTTGTCCTGCTCTTCAGCCTGGGCAACGTCCGGCTGCCCCGGAAGGGCCGGACGGCGATGGTCCAGGACCTCGAATAAGCATTCCCACTACCTGTCGCCAAAAAGAGCGACACGGCGTAGCGTCGCCGCATGAGACTCGGCACATCGCTCCGCTTCCTCTTCCCTACCTCGCCTCGCACGCACGAAGCGTTCAAACAGATCCTCGCCGCCACGCCCCCGGGCACGTTCATGGAGCGTCCACTCGGCGACTACGATACAGCCAGGCAGGCCGGGAACCTTCTCGAAGTCGCAGCGGCGGCGCGCGAAGCGCGTCTCGACGGCCTGATCGTGGGCGACAATCACAGCGTCGGACCGGCCTACGCGAACTCGTTCTCGCCCGTACCGACCATGGCCAGGCTGATGGCCGAAACGGGGACGATGCCGGTCGGATTCGTCCTGCTTGCGCCCTTTTATCACCCGCTCACGATCGCGGAACAGATCGGGACGCTGGCCGCGTTCGCCCGCGGCCCGGTGATCGTGACGTTCGCGCTCGGCGCCCGCCGCCAGGCCTTCGAGGCGATGGGGATGCAGGAGCGCAGCCGCGTCGGGCGACTGGAAGAGATCGTCACGCTCGTCCGGCGGCTCCTCGCGGGCGAAAGCGTCACCCACGCGGGCCGCTACTACAACCTCGCCGGGGCGCAGATCAGCCCGCTTCCCGTGGTCCCCGTTTCGCTCTGGGTGGCCGGCACCGTACCTGCCTCGGCCGAGCGCGCCGGGCGCCTCGGCGACGGCTGGCTGACGGGCCAAAACGCTTCCTCGGAGCAGCTTGGAGAGCAACTCACCGTCTACCACGCCGCCGCGCGTGAAGCCGGGCGCGAGCCACGTCCCGTGCTCCGGCGGGACATCTTCGTGGGCGAGACGGATGGCGACGCGTGGGCGGCCGTCAACCCGATCTTGAAGGAGGGCTACCGCGGCGCCGGCTCGGACACGCTCCTCGTCGGCAGCGCCGAGACGGTGGTGCGACAGCTGACGGAATATCGGGCTCTCGGCTTTGAGGATGTGATGGTCCGCCACATCGTCGGCGACCACGCGCAGATGCTGGCGTCGTTCGCGCGCATCGGCACGCAGGTCATGCCTGCGATCCGTGATCTGTAGCCATCGTGCCACCGACGCGGGCGGGCTTCACAGTGGTACAGGGGCTACTGGCGCTTCCTGGGGTCGCGGTTCCGACGGTCGTCGCCGTTGGAGATGCGGTCAGCCTTGACGCGGTACTGCATGGCGGCCGGGGAGGGGAGGGAATTGGGGCGAGCGGCGGGGATCGAACCCGCGGTCTTCTGGGCCACAACCAGACGCGATAACCACTACGCTACGCCCGCCGCGAGCGAGATCTCACTCTACCAGATGGCGCGATTCGCGCGAACGGTCCGGGTGGTACGACGTCTGGCCGAAGTCCGGGCGAGCGGCCGCGGGCAGCGAATCCCTCGCCCACTATCGGGGCGAAGCAGTGCGGTAGGTGACCACTTACCCGAAGAGGCGCTTACTCGCGATCGCGGCCCCTTCGCTTAAAGCCGCCAGCTTCGCCCACGCCACGTCAGGCGCCACCAGGCCATAGCCCGCTGACGTGTCGAAGCCGCAATCGGGCGAGACCATCAGGCGCGAGGGGTCGCCGATCGCATGGGCGATGCGTTCAATCCGCTCCGCAATCACCTCCGGATGTTCGACGTAGTTGTGCGTCGTTTCGACCACTCCGGCGATGAGCGAGACGCCCTCCGGGAGCGGCTGGCGCTCGAAGACGTGGTATTCGTGCGCGTGGCGGGGGTTGGCCATCGAAAACAGGAAGGCGCCCACGTTCGCCCGGTAGAGCGAGGGCAGGATCGCCTCCAGCGGCACGTCGAAGACGTGAGGCGCGTCGTAGTTGCCCCAGCAGACGTGCAGTCTGATGCGGTCGTGGGGGATGCCCGCGGTCGCGCGATTGATGGCGGCGACGACGTGGTCGACGAAGGCGACAAAGTCCTCGAGCGGACGGTCCTGGAACAGGGTGTGCCGCTCCATTGCAAGGTCGGGCGCGTCGATTTGGAGCGTATAGCCGCGCTCGGCAACCGCCTGGTACTCCTCGGAGAGGGCGGAGGCGACGGCATCGACGTACTCTTCGATCGACGCGTAGTAGGCGTTATACATGGCCGTACAGACGATGCCGGGCGAGGCCGCCGTCATGAAGCGTCCGGCGAAGGGCCGGTCTGTGGCCTGAAGCGCGTGGTGGAAGGCGCGCGCCTCGGCGGCCAACGCACGGTGTCCCGCCTCCGTGTAGGCGACGGGCCCGATCGCCTGGGGCGACCTCAGCAAACTGAGGCCCCCGCCAGAGCGCCGCCGGCGGAGTTCGAGGACGCCGGGGAAGTCCGTCACATCCCTCATCAGGCGCCGGTCCGTCTCCCCGCCGTAACCGGTCATGCGGTGCATCACGTAGGTCACGAAGCTTTCGCGCGCCTGTTCGCCGTCGTTGACGATGTCGA
>JAYUAG010000391.1:0-19814 GCA_043741475.1 Thermoflexaceae bacterium
CGGTAAGGGACGACCACACGGTGGAACCGCGACTGAAAGGAGCGGCAGTGGTCCGCAGCGCAACAAGCCGTGCGCGGCGGACCAGCCGGTTCGGCATCCTTCGCCAGCCCGTCGGCACGGTGGCCGACGGCTACCAGATCGGCGGCGTGCGCACACCCAACTCCGCAAGGAACTCCGCCCAGTGGCGTTGGTACGCCTCGCGCGAGAACTCGGTTTCGAAGCGCGCGCGGCCGGCGCGACCCATGCGTTCACGCAGGGCAGGGTCGCGCGCGAGTTCGACGATGCGGGCCGCGATTGCCGCCGGGTCGAGGGCGTCCACGAGAAACCCCGTTTCTCCGTCCACGACCATGTCCGGCACGCCGCCGGCGGGCGAGGCGATCACCGGGAGCCCGGCCTCCATCGCCTCGATGACGGCGAGTGGCAGCACGTCGTATCGCGTGGGGAACACGAAGATGTGGCTTTCCGCGAAGAGTGCGCGCTTGTCTTCGCCAGCCACGCCCCCGGTGGCGACCACACGGCCGCCGAGTCGCGGGTCTTGCAACCGCTCGGCGACGGCGGCCGAAGTGTCAGGTTCGATGTGGCCGCCCGCGAGGACAAATCGCGCTCCGGGGAGTTCAGCTCCGGCGAGCGCGGCCGCCTCGAGGAACTCCAGCGGTCCCTTGAGCCGGATGAGGTTGCCAAGAAAGAGAACCTGCAAAGGCGTGTCCGGCCGCCTGTCCGGGTACGGGGTCGCAACGGGGAGGCAGTTCGGAATGATCACGCGCCGGGCTACCGGTACCCACGGCGCGACATCCGCCCCGAGCGATGGGCTGAGCACGACCGTACGCGTTGCGAGCGCGAAGCCGGCGCCGTACCACCAACGGCGAACTCGGCTGTTCGCGGCGCGGCCGCGGTAGTCCCGCCCATGGACATAGAGGACGATACGGAAACCCCGCGCCCGCAGGAGCAGGAGCGCGACCAGGTCCACCAGGTACGCGCCGGGCGTGACCGCGATCATCGAGACCGCGACCGCGCGCCCCGGACGTGCGACCTCGCGCAGGACCCGGCCATAGAAGCGCGGGACGCGCAGGAGCTTCACCAGCGAAAAGCGCCCGACCTCATCGAGCCGGGCGGAGAGGCCCTTGTCGATCAGCCGGTGTTCCACGCCGAGCCTTGCCAGCGTGTCGAGCAACACCTGGCACATGACGTTCGAGCCGTGGACCGGCGGCGGCGCCTGGCCCACCACAATCACGCGGGGCGACGGCCGTTCGCGTCCTCGCCGTGATGCCCGCATGCCGCTCATTGTTCGAGGCTCACATCAGAACGAGCCCTCACGCGGGAGTCTGCCTCAGGGCTCCGCGCGCGCGCGCGGGCGGGCTCACGTTCCCAATCTTCGAGGCGGCCAAACCGCTGACTCACGTCAGCGGCTCTGATGGCGCCTGCTCTGCCGGCCCGGTCGCGGGGTAGACCGCGAGTTCGATGCTGTAAGCGATCTCCGGCTTCATCGTCGCCTTGACGAAACAGCCGCGCTCCGCCAACGGGAGCAGGGCGCGGACGTCGGCCTCGGGGGCGCTGCTCCAGACCTCAAGCTCGATGGCGACCGTCTCGATGTATCGCTTGTCGTTCGCCGCCACCCAGCCGTCGATGCGTTCGAGCGGCACCTTCTTGCGCCGCGCGCTGAACTTGAACGAAATCGTGAGACAGCCCACGAAAGCGGCGAGGTAGGCCTGCACCGGCGTCGGGCCGGTGTTCGCTCCGCCGTCCTCCTCCGTCTCGTCGAAGGTGAAGTGGTGGCCGTCAACCGTAACGTCGACGCGGTAAGAATCACCGAGCGATGTGGAGCGCAGCTCTCGCGTTGCCATCGAGCGACCTTACCACCGCGGCTGCGAACGCGCGGCCCGGCTCCCTGGCGGGTGCGGCTTGCGGAATCGCGACGGCAACCGCACTCCGCGCGACCAGGAGTCGTGCCCCTCCGTGGGCACTGGAGTCCGAAACACGTCTGGCGCGGGCGTTGCGGGCGCCCGGCCGCGAACGGACTCCAGCGGCCAGAGACGGCCGCCACTCCTTGAGTTAGGCGCTCCCCTTCGCTCTAACAGCCGGGGGTGTAGAACGCACTCATGCAGCAGCGACAATTCGGCAGTCTTGGGAGCGTCAGCGCCCTCACCCTCGGCGGCGGCGGTCTCGGCCAGGTGTGGGGCGAAACCACGCGTGACGAGGCAATCGCCACCCTCCGCGAGGCGGTGGACGCGGGCATCACGTTCATCGACGTGGCGCCACTCTATGGCAACGGCGAGGCAGAACGGGTGGTCGGCGACACTTTCGGCGGAACGCTGTCGGCTGGCGTGCGCATCTCCACGAAATGCTTTCTTGGGAATCCTCCCGTGGAGGAGATCGCCGCGCGCCTCCAGACCTCGCTGAACGAGAGCCTCGAGCGGCTGCGGCTCGAGCGCGTCGACCTCTTCATCCTGCACGGGCTGCTGGCGCCTGATGAGCGCGAAGGCGCCCGCGGCTACCGGGGAACGACGTGGTCGCGCTACGTGCAGTATGTCCGGCCCGCCTTCGAGGGCCTGCGGGCGCGCGGCCTCATTGGCGCCTGGGGGATTTCCGGGATTGGCGTGCCTGCGACGATTCTGCGCGCGATCGCGGACGATCCGGCGCCGGCCGTAGTGCAGATAGTGACGAACCTGCTCGATTCGCCCGGCGGCATGGGCAGCTTCGAAGAGGCAGCAGGCCCACGCGGCATCCTGGCCGCCGCGGCCGCACGCGGGTTGGGCGTGATGGGCATTCGCGCCGTGCAGGCCGGGGCGTTGACGAGCGCGCTCGACCGCGAACTGCCAGCGGACCACCCGGAGTCACTCGATTTCGCGCGCGCGGCCGGCTTCCGCGAACTGGCGGCGAGCCTGGGCGAGTCACCCGCTTCGTTGGCCCACCGTTACGCGCTCGGTATGGCCGGTGTTTCGACCGTGGTCCTCGGCGTGAAGAACCGCACGGAGTTACGCGAATGTCTCGCGGCCGAAGCGCTCGGCCCGCTCGATGCCGAAACGATCGCAGCGATCGACGCGTCCGCAAGATAGCCAGGCCCACTGGAGCATGTTCGCGACAGCTCCGAACCGCGCGCGTGAGCAAGCGGGCTGCATCCACCAACCCGGGCGTCGCGGCCGCTGGACCCGGGGCAGCCTGGCATCCTTCTACAGCCCGCTCCGGGACCGTCGCGGTTCGGACCGCCACAACGCAGCCGCGCGATCCGAACCGCGCGCGTCAGCAAGTGGGTTGTGTCGACCAACCCGGGCGTCGCGGGCGCTGGACCCAGGGCAGCCTGGCATCCTTCTACAGCCCGACCGTCGCGGTTCGGACTGCGGAACGCAGCCAAGGATCGGAAGTGCGCTTGACCGGCGGGCTGCATCCACCAACTGAGGAGTCGTGGGCGTCGTCCTAACAGCCCCTGGCATGGTGGACGCAACCCGCTCCGTGACCGTCGCAGTTCGGACTGATTGCTGACAGCCGTACCTTCCACATCCTCTCCGGTCTCCGCCAACCTCTCTCCATGCCTACCACCATCACCGACGTGCGCGACCGCATCCGCAAGGACCTGAAGGACACCGACAGCGCGAACTACCGCTGGGCCGACGCCCAGCTCGACCGCCACATCGACCACGCTCTGAGCGAACTGAGCGCCGCCTGGCCGCAGGAGAAGACAGCCTCGATCGCCGTTACCCCAGGCAGCCGCGACCTCTCGCTCTCTACGCTTACGGACCTGGTGGAGGTGGAGGCGGCGGAGCACCCGATCGGGTCATTTCCGCCATCCTACGAAGGCTTCAGCCGTTGGGCCGGGACGCTCACGTTGCTTACGGATACGGCGCCGGCAAGCGGCAACGCGAAGCTCTACTACACGGCGCGCCACGCACTTGATGGCAGCGGCACGACGCTCACCGCGCTCCAGGTGGATGTACTGGTCACGGGCGCGGCCGCCTACTCAGCACTCGAACAGTCCGCCTACACCGCCGACCGCCTGACGACGACGGGCGAGGCGCCCGACCGTTTCGCCACCTATGCCCGAGCCCGGCTTACCGCCTTCCACCAGCTGCTCCACCAGTATGGCCGGAAGAACCAGCTGCGGGCGCGGCGCGCATACCTGCCCGCCTGACCCTTTCTATGGCGGCTGCTACGGTTGTCCCATGGCCGAGGCGAAATGCCACTACTGCACCCGCCCCGCGGAAGCCGAATGTCACAGCTGCGGGCGGCTCTTTTGTGGCGAACACGGCGAGGATGTTTGCCTGCGCTGCCTCTCCCCCGAGGCGGCCACGCCTTCGCCGCTCGTGTTTCGGGGCGCAATCGTAACGCTCGCCGTGGCTTCGGCGCTGGCCATCTACCTGGTCGTCAGTCCGCCCGCCTCGAAGAGTTCGGTGGCCAGTCCTCAGGACCTGCGGACGCCGGTGCAGTCGCTCCCTGCAACGGCGACGCCCACACCGCCCGGCCAGGGGCCGACGCGCTCGGTGACGGCGACACCGATCCGGTCGGCCACGCCGGTCGTGGCTTCGGTCACGCCGGGCGGGCCGACGGTGACGCCGGCCGGGGGCCCCCAGACGTACACGGTCGTCCCGGGGGATTCGATCTCCGTGATCGCGAGCCGCCTGGGGTTCACGGAAGCGGAGATTCGGGCAGCCAACCCGGGCATCAGCGACACCCTCCAGATCGGCCAACTGATAAACCTCCCCCGCCGGTGACGTGAATCGCGCACTATCTGGTAGCCGTCGGCCACGGCGCCGACGGGCGGACGAAGGATGCCGGGCGTGTGGGGGGACTTCTGGCTACGAGCGGCCGCCCGCGGCCACGGCGGGCCGCGGCTACCAGAGGGTTCGTGTTTTTGTGGTTCAAGGCCACCGGGCCGTTAGAATCAGCCGATGGACTGGAAAGACGACCCGGAACTGCGCGACCGCGAACGGGAACGAGCCGTGCGCGTCGGAATAGTGCGAAGCGCCATCCTCTGGGCGCCTTTCTTCCTGGTGAGCTTCGGCGCCTTTGCGTTCTTCCTCGGCGACCGGCTCCTCGGCGGCGACCGTGCAACGATCTTCCTGCTCGTGGTGCTCGGCGTGCTCACGCTTCTGTTTGGCTCGCAGGCGATCCAGGCGGCACTGGACCTCTTCGCCCCACCGAAATCGCTCACCGGGGTGGTCACCCGGCGCTGGGCGAAGCGAGACTCGCTGATCATGAAGACGCACTACCTGCGCATCGGCCGCACGATCCTGCGCGCCGATGTCGACCTCGTCGCCGGGGTGGCTGAGGGGGATGAGGTGGCGGTCCGCTTCTACCGGCACTCGGGCGTACTCATCCACTGCACCCGGCTCAAGGGGTCGGCGAAGGTCGAACCGCTGCGGGATGCGCTCGGCCGTGGAAGATGAGCCCGGCCCACCGCGCCCCTACCGCTCCTTGCGCGAAATTGCCGAAGACGACCGGCCCCGAGAACGGCTCCTGAAACATGGCCCCGCCGTCCTCAGCGATGCCGAACTGGTCGCCATCATCCTCGGCTCGGGGCTACCCGGCGAGAACGTGGTCGACCTGGCGCGAAGCATGATCGAACAACAGGGCGGCCTCGCCGGGCTGGTGCGCGCCGATACGAAGATGCTCCAGAAGACGCGTGGACTCGGCCCCGCGAAGGCCGCTCAGGTCGCCGCAGCAATCGAATTGGGAAGGCGGATGCAGCAACTCGGCCCGGAAGCGCGGCCAATGCTCTCGACGCCCGAGGCGGTCTACGCGCTCCTTAGTCCCCGGCTCGTGGGGGCGACGACCGAGCAGTTGTTCGTCCTCGCGCTCGATACGCGCTCGCGGCTTCTCGGGTCGGCCCGGCCGGTGAGCGGCACCATTAACTCGCTGCCCGTGCGCGCCGCGGAAGTCTTTCGCGAAGCGATCATCCAGGACGCCTCCGCGATGGTGCTGGTGCACAATCACCCTTCTGGCGACCCGCGGCCCAGCCCCCAGGATGTCCACATCACACGGGAATTGCTCGCCGCGGGAAAGCTGCTCGGCATCGACCTCCAGGATCATGTGATCATCGGCACCGGCCGCTTCCTGAGCATGAGCCGCGAAGGATACCTCAAGGAACGTTGATTCCGGGCGGAGCGAGACTGTTCCGGCATCCCGTGCTACCACTTTCTCATGCAACATTCCCGGCGCGCCCTCTCCTGGGCGCTCACCGCGCTCCTCCTCACAACCCTCACGGCGACCGTCGCCGCCTGCAAGATACCGGCGGCGCCCGTGCGCGAGGGCTCCACGCCGACTATCGAGCCGTCGCGCATCGTCCGCACCTTCGCCGCCCCCGAGCAAGTGATCGACCCCGCGAAGAACTATGTCGCCACCATCCGCACAGACAAAGGGACGATCATCATCCAGCTGCTGCCGACGCTCGCGCCGAACGTCGTGAACAACTTCGTTTTCCTCGCCCAGAAGCACTTCTACGATGGGCTCGCCTTCCACAACATCGTGCCGAACTTCCTTGCGCAGGCCGGCGACCCGCTGGGGGATGGCTCGGGCGGCCCCGGCTACGAACTCGAAGAAGACAAGAACGAGCTAAAGAACGAGAAGGGCGCCGTCTCCATGGCGAAGGGTGCGAACTCGACGAAGGTCGGCAGCCAGTTCTTCATCAACCTCGCCGACAACGCCTCGCTCGACCGTGACACAGCCACGCAGAAGCGCTTCTACCCGTTCGGCAGGGTCGTCGCGGGCCTCGATATCGCGGCAACACTGGTGACGACGGACACGATCACGTCGGTGGTGATCACGAACCCGTAAGCTCCAAGAGGGCCAGCCCAGCCCGAACGTGCATGGTCGCCTGTCTTGTCGCACAAGGGCTCGAACGCACGAGCGACGACGCGAACTTGCAGCTCCGGGCTTTTGCTTCCGCTGGAGACCAGAAATCGGACATCGCCTGGGCGGTCTGCCTTCGGGCCTTCGTCGAGCGGTACGACTTCCAGCCGTAGTGCCCGAACCCGACACAGTTCGTGAGAGAGCC
The DNA here is from genome assembly GCA_043741475.1 of Thermoflexaceae bacterium. Taxonomy (GTDB): domain Bacteria; phylum Chloroflexota; class Dehalococcoidia; order Tepidiformales; family Tepidiformaceae; genus JAGQHB01. The sequence goes on from JAYUAG010000391.1 coordinate 6,986, forward strand.
GCGTGCACCGGCTGCGGGTCTCTCGCCTGTTACAGCAACACCAGGTTGTCGCGGTGGATCGCCTCGTCGCCGTAGGCGTAGCCCAGCGTCGTCGCGATGCGGTCGCTGCGCAGGCCGCGTATGCGGGTGAGCGCCTCGCCGTCGTAGTTCGCCGTACCCGCCGCCACAAGGGCGCCGAGGCCGTCGCGTACCTCCACCGTGTCGCCCCGCGCGAACGCCCCGGTCACCTCTGCGACGCCCGCGGGCAGCAGGCTGCGTCCGCGGTTGCGCAGGGCCTCGGCCGCGCCCGCATCGACGACGATGTGGCCCGTGCGCACCACGTTCGCCAGCAACCAGCGTTTGCGGCCCTCCAGCCGGTCCGCGACCGCGGGAAACATCGTCCCGGGCTCGTCGCCCGCGACGGCCGCGTAGAGCGCGCCTTCGTTGTGGCCGTTAGCGACGACTACGTCGATGCCGCTCTGGGCGGCCGTGTTCGCTGCCTTCAGCTTCGTGAACATGCCGCCCGAGCCCGGCCCCGTGGCGTTCGCCCCTTTCGCCGCCGATTCAAGCACGAGGTCGATGTGTTCGACCCGTTTGATCAGCGCCGCGTTCGGGTTCTTGCGCGGGTCGGAATCGTAGAAGCCGTCCACGTCCGTGAGAATCACCAGGAGGTCGGCGTCCACGAGGTTTGCCACCGCGGCCGCGAGCGTGTCGTTCTCGCCGATACGTGAGGCCAACACTTCATCGAGGGCGACCGCGTCGTTCTCGTTCACCACGGGCAGCGTGCCGATCGCGAGCAACTCGCGCAGCGTGTTGCGGGCGTTCAGGTAACCCAGGCGGTCGGCGAGGTCGCGCCGCGTGAGCAGCACCTGGGCGACGATCGTGTCGTGCCAATCAAAGAGCTGGTCCCAGCACTGCATGAGGTGGGACTGGCCCACGCTGGCGAAGGCCTGGCGGCTCGGGTTGTGGCCGTCGGCGATGCGCCGCGCCAGCCGATGGCGTCCGGCCGCTCGAGCGCCGCTCGAAACAACGACGACCTGACAGCCCTGCTCGCGCAGTCGTACCACCTGGCCGACGAGGCGCGACATGCTCTCCAGGTCGAGTCTGTCCGAACCGGCCGTGAGTAAGCTGGTGCCGAACTTGGCGACGACACGGTTGTAGCGCATGACGCCATCCTACCGGTTAGCGTCGCCAGATTCACACAAAGGCGCAAAGAACACGAAGGGTCTTTGTGATTCCTTCTTCGCGTCTTTGTGTGAACTAGCTAAGAAGCCGCATGCCCGCCGCTGCCGCCAGCGAGACGAAGTCGCTGTCGAAGGAGATGATCGCGGTGCACTTGCGGCGTTGGGCCACAAGCACGTTCGCGTAGTCCACCACCGAGGCCGACTTGTCGCGATAGCGGAGGAAGCGCCGGACGGCCTCGCGCTCGATATCCGCGCCGACCTCTATCGTCTCCGCGCCCTGGGTCGCCCGTTCGTGCAGCCGCACCGCAAGTTCATGCGATTGGCGGCGCGCAAGCGCCATCGCCTCATAGAGCGTCCAGGTGGTGGTCACTATCTCCAGGCGGGAGTGCTCGGCGCGTAGCTGCTGCATGATCCGCTGGAAGCGGAGGCGCCATTGATCCGTGGTGACCACCGACGGCACCCAGCCTGATGCGTCCATGAAGGCACGCATCAGAGGGCGCCATAGGTGGAAGGCTCTTCCGCGAGCATCCGCAGACGCTCGGGTCGTCGAACTTCAGCGTAGAGGTGTTGCTTTACGTCGGAGTAGTCAGTCATGCCCGGCGGAAGTGCGGCGTTAAGGTCCTCGATCTCGTCCTGCCAGCTGTCGAACTCGTCCCAGTTCCAAACTTTCGTGAGCCGCCCTCCGGAGAGGTATTCCCGCAGGGAGGACTCGATCACGTCCTTCGCCGGGACGCCGTCTGCCAGCGCTCGCAGCTTGAGCTCCTTATACAGTTCCTCGTCGTCGAGGACGACGGTCAGTCGCTGGCTCATCTCCGGCCTCCTTCTCCGTTTTCCATTCGCACTTTAGCACTTTCGCACCTCACGTCAAGCCCCTGGCGTCTGGAAGCGGCGCCTGCGTCGCGTCATCTACATTAGCAGAACGCGCGCCTGTGTGGGACGGCGCTGCTCGAACGATGTCGCGACGCAGCGATCCCAGCGCTTGCTTACGCGCGCGCTACCGATGTCAGGACATGTCCACGGGTGCGAGCTATGCCTCCGGGTTCGGCACGATTCATCGGTAGCGCGAACGTCAGTGAGCGCTGGGATGCCCGGCCTCCGGTAAGCCGAACGGCGCTGCGCCCGTGCGCCCAGCGCGCTCGCCCATGCCCGCGTAGAATCGGATTGATGTACCACAAAACCACGCTTGCCAACGGCCTCCGGGTCGTGACGGCCGAACTACCACACACACGCTCCGCAACGATCGCGTTTTACGTCGGCGCCGGGAGCCGCTATGAGCCCGACAGTGAGGCAGGCCTCTCCCACTTCCTCGAACACATGCTCTTCAAGGGCGCCTCGCGGCGGCCCACCGCCCAGGAGATTTCCGAGGCGATCGAATCGGTCGGCGGCATGCACAACGCCGCCACCGACCGCGAAGTGACGATCTACTACGCCAAGGTGCCGCACACAGCAGCGGCCGAGACGGTCGACATCCTCTGCGACATGGTGCGCTCACCGATCATGGCGCCCACGGAGCTGGAAAAAGAACGGCACGTGATCCTCGAAGAGCTCGCCGGGATAGAGGACAGCCCCGCCGAGATGGCCGGCATTCTCATCGACGAAACGCTCTGGCCCGGCCAGCCGCTGGGACGAAACATCGGCGGCACACCCGGCACGGTGAAGTCCCTGCCCCAGGCCGCGGTCGAACGCTACTTCGCCGCGCAATACGTGCCTGCGAACATGGTGCTCGTCGCCGCCGGCAACATCCGGCACGACCGCATCGTCGATGATGCCTGGCGCTGGCTCGGCGACATGCCAGCGGTGACCGCAGGGCCCTGGGCCCCAATCGTCGAGAGGAACGGCAACGCTCGCCTGGCCGTACACGAAAAAGCGACCGAGCAGGCGCACATCTGCCTCGCCTTCCCCACCGTCAGCCTCACGCACCCCGACCGTTACGCCGTCGACCTGCTCAGCACGGTCCTCGGCGAGGGTATGTCGAGCCGCCTCTTCCTTGAGCTCCGGGAGGAGCGCGCCCTCGTCTACGACGTGCACAGCTATCCCAGCGAGTTCCGCGACGCGGGCTCGCTCACCTGCTACGCCGGCTGCGAACCAGACGACGCCCGCCAGGCCGTCGAACTGACGCTCAACGAGATCGAGAAGCTCCTGAAGGAGCTGCCCGCCCGCGAGCTGGAAAAGGGCAAGCAGATGGTGCGCGGCCGCATCCAGCTGCGCATGGAAGACACGCGCTCGGTGGCGGGCTGGCTCGGTTCGCAGGAGCTCCTGCTCGGCGAGGTGCTGAGCGTGGACGACGTCGTCGCCCGCATCGACGCCACTACCGGCGAAGACGTCCTTCGCGTCGGCCGCGAGCTGCTCCGCCCCGAGCGCGCCGCTCTCGCCGTGGTGGGGCCGTTCAGCGACGACGCCACCTTTGCCGGCCTGATCTGAATGAGCGCCCGCGCGATTTTCGGCCCACCACGAAAGACGCCGGACCTGGGCGGCCTGCAGGTCGCCGTCTATCTCGTACCCGTCTACGAAGATCGGCTGTTGACCTTCGATGTCACCGCACCCGAGGCGCATGGGCGCTGGCTGCCATGGGCCGTCATCGGCTACGGCCAGAACCCCTACGAAGCCGCCGCGATGCTCGCGGACGACTGGCTCGATGTACCGCTTGAAGACCTGTCACTCGTCGATGTCCTGTCCTTCGACGCGCCCGGCGGCGGCTGGGAACTAGCGATCATCTTCCGCGCCTGTCTGTGGACGAAGCCCGCCGGCGATGAAACCCGGACACCACACCTTTACGCGGCCGGCGAGTTCGACGCGATCGCTTCCTTCGACCCGGTCGACCTTGAGCGCTGGGTGACAGGCGGGCCGGCCAGCCCGGCACGCGCCACCCCCGCACAGGCGAAACTCCTCTTCTGACCAACGCGCAACCACATCCGAACCGCGCGCGTAAGCAAGCGGGCCGTATCCACCCACCCATGCGGTCTGGCATCGTGCTGCAACCCGCTCCGTGACCGTCGCGGTTCGGACAAACCGCCGCGGCTGATTCGTACCGCCCAATCCGAACCGCGCGCGTAAGCAAGCGGGCCCTAGCCACCAACCCGGGCGTCCGTCAGGCCCGGAGAGTTGGCGCGCCTCGGCGAACTGGCTAACCGCCCGTTCTCCGAGGGAGCATCGCCGCACCCAGACCCATCGTCCAATCGAGTGCCCACGGCGCCATGCGGTTCATCGCGTCCAGGAACTGGGCGTCAAGGGCCATCACGATTTCCGGCTGGGGGAAACGCGCGTCCTGCACAATCACGCGGGCGAGCTGGCGTGCCGGCAGCTTCGGCATCGCGCGCGCCATCGCCTCCATCCCCACCTGGTCGCCCGAAGCTTCGAAGAACTCCGTCTCTACGGCCCCGGGAAAGACCGTGCTGACGTCGATCCCTTCGGCGAGAAGCTCCGTGCGCAGCGCTTCGGAGAAGCCCGCGAGCGCGAACTTGCTCGCGCAATAGGCGGTCTCGAACGGCGCACCGCGCTTCCCCATGATCGAGGAGACGTTGATGATCACGCCTCCACCCGGCTGCGCTCGCATCGCCGGGAGGGCCGCGCGGCAACCGTGGACCGCGCCCCAGAAGTTCACCTCCATCACCCGCCGGAAGTCTTCGAGCGACTGGTCCATGAAGCGAGCGCTGAGCCCGACGCCCGCGTTGTTCACGAGGATGTCGAGCGTGCCGAAACGCTCGACGGCGCGCGCCATGAGCGCAGCCACCTCGGCCGCGTCGGTGACGTCCGTGCGCACGGCGAGCGCCTGCCCGCCCTTCGCCTCCACGCCGGCGACGAACTCCGCGAGGCGTTCCTCGCGCCGCCCGGCGACGACGACGTGCGCGCCCGCGCTGGCGAAGGCGCGTGCGGTCTCCAGGCCAATGCCGCTCGTGGCCCCGGTGATGACTGCGGTTTTCCCGCGGATCGAACGTATTGGCATGACTCTCACCTCGCGTTATCTGGTTGAGAGAAGCGTACCACCGGACGCAAGTGGTGCGGGTCGAGATGGTGCGGGCGAAACCTGAAACGAAAACACGCCCTCCATGCCTCCGTTCGCGTTCTTCCCGTAGAATCGCCGCACCAACCCATCAGGAGACATGCCATGTGCTACGACATCGATGCCCGGCCACCCTCCCCGCCAATCGCGGGCGGCGCCGCTGACACGGATGACCTCGTCCTTACTGCCGCCGACGGGACGAAGTTCGCCGCCTTCGCCGCGCGACCGGCCGCGACTTCGACCGTGGGCATGGTCGTCATGCCCGACGTGCGCGGCCTCTTCCGTTTCTATGAAGAGCTCGCCATCCGTTTCGCCGAGCAGGGCATCAACAGCGTCTCCTTCGATTACTTTGGGCGCACCGCAGGCGTGGCCAAGCGCGCCGCCGACTTCGCCTTCATGCCGGAGGTGATGAAGTGCAAGCAGGAGACTGTCGCCCAGGATGTCGCCGCTTCGGTGGCATACCTCCGGTCGCCCGCCGGTGGGTCCTGCACTTCGGTGTTCACGGTCGGCTTCTGCTACGGCGGCTCGAATTCGTGGAACCAGGCGGCGATGGGCCACGGCCTCGCGGGCGTGGTTGGGTTCTACGGGCGGCCCGGCCCCGGGTTCGCGGACCAGCAGCCTGGCCCGGCGCAGCGCGTGGGCGAAATGGCCTGCCCCGTGCTTGGCCTGCTCGGCGGCGCCGACCCGATGATCACGGCGGACGATATCAAGGCCTTCGACGTGGCCTTGACGGGAGCGAAGGTGCCGCACGAACTCATCACCTACCCCGGCGCGCCCCATAGCTTCTTCGACCGCTCCTACGACGAGCACAAAGAGGCCTGCGACGACGCCTGGACGCGCATCCTCGCGTTCATCAAAGCCAACACGAAGTAGGCGCGCGGTTCACTTGTCCGGCCGCTCGCCCCATCGCCACGGCCCGATCGGCCATCCTCCGAACGTCGACCGGTGAGGTATGCTGGTCTCGGAGGAACAGCTATGTCACCGCTTCTGGATGTCACGCAGGTGGGCTTCGCAGCGGCCACCGGCACGCTGACTGGCCTCACCGTCGAGTTACCCGCACAACAATACGATGGCGGCCACATGGATTGGGGCGATGGCGGGTGGATTGTCATGGCCAGCCTGATGACGGTCTTCTGGCTGGGGGTGCTCGGTGTCGCAGCCTGGGGGATCGCGACCTTCGCACGCCGAGACAGCCATCCCTCGAACGCCTTGGGGATAGCCCGCCAGCGTTTTGCGCGTGGCGAAATCACCGCCGAGGAGTTGCAGAAGATCCGGGAGACCCTGCGGTAGCCACGGATCCCGGCGGAGAAGGGACGGCTCAGGATGTAGCTTGAGTGGCGGGACGGCTTGCAGCGGCTGGCCGCGGTGGCGGAGGATGTGCACCGGAGGCAGACCATGCGGTTTAAGGCGCTCGCGTTCGACCTCGATGGCACGTTGCTCGATGGCAACGAGCGGGTGAGCGAGCGCAATCTGGAGGCACTCGAAAAGGCGCGAGCCGCGGGGCTCACGCTGATCGTCGCCTCCGCCCGTTGGCGCCAGATCGCCCAGCAGGTGGCGAAGGAGATCGAGACGGCGGCGCCCCTCGTCGCCTGCTCGGGCGCCCAGGTCTGGCGCCAGTCCGATGAGCGCGACCTGCTCGATATCCGCCTGCCTGAGCCGTTCGCGATCGCCCTCTACGCGATCTGCGACGCGAACCGCTGCGTGGCGACGATCGGCGTGGACGACGAGGTCGTGCTCAAGCTTGACGGCGAGCCCGACGCCTCGCAGCTGCCCTCGGGCATGCGCTGGGTGCGCAGCCTTTCCACGGGAGTCACGCCGCGGCCGCGCATCTGCCTCATCCAGGGCACGGAGACGAACGCCCTCATCCGCGCGGAACTTGAGGGCGACTGGGGGAGCGCCGTGCGCTTCGTCGAATCGATTTCGCCGCGTGGCAAGAGCATCCTCACGATGACGGCCACAGGCGCGGACAAGGGCCGCGCGCTCCAGGTGGTCTGCACGGACCTCGGCATTTCGCCGCACGAAGTGGTCGCGTTCGGTGATGCGGAGAACGACATCGACATGTTCCGCGTCGCCGGTGCGTCGGTCGCGATGGGGCAGGCAGCGGAGCACGTGAAGGCGGCGGCCACCTTCGTCAGCGCGCGCTACGACGAGGGTGGGGTGGCCGTGGGGATTGAGCGGTTGCTGCGAACAGGAGAAGTGTAACCAGACAGATCCGTACCGCGAGCGTTAGCGAGCGTGCGCTCGGTTGTATGCTCCGGGGCCTCCGGTCAGCGGCGCGCCGCCGGGCGGAGCCTACCGTTCGAAGAACGACGCCACTTTCTTGCTGAAGCCTTCGAGCGGGCCTTCACCCTCGAGGGTGTCTTCGGGACCGAGGATCGAGGCGGCGCCGCCGCGACGGTAGACATGGACCTGCCGCGTTTTCGGGTACGCCACCCAGACGACGTTCACGCCGGCGTTGAGCCATAGAGAAACCTTCGCCAGGACCTCGTCGGCCTTGTCGTTTTTTGACACCACCTCGACCAGCAGGTCGGGCGGGACCGTGGCGAACCCGTCGTCGTCGTCCGGGACGCGGTGACTGGCGAAGAACGAGCAGTCGGCTTTCCTAATCAGCTTGGGATTGTCGAAGATCTGGAAACCGAGGTCGGAGCCGCAAACCACTCCGGAGCGTTTGGAGTGGGAAACCTCGCCGAGATCGGACACGAAATTTCCTCCGACCCTACTTGAACCAACGCTCACATCGCGGTACCTCACCTTTCCGTCGATAAGCTCTGCAGCCGGATCGTCGAGGCGCTCGAATGCCTCCGGGCTCATAATCCCGCGCGGACGAATCGGGGTAGCAACGGCCATGGTGGGTCTCCTCGCTCCCAGTATAGCGGAGTCCGTCACTGCCCGGCCGGAGACGCTCCCGTAGGGACGTTCGCTGGCTCGTCGACCGGTGGCTCTGGGAGGCGGTCGCCGTGCTTCGCCTTGATCCCCTCGAGGCGGAGCGCTTCCATCGCTTTGTACATCTCATAGGTGGCGTCCGGCACCGTCGTTCCCGGAGCGAGGTGGATGGGCTTGCCGATGCGCACCGTCACGGGGCCACGGCCCGCTTCGCGGGCGCCCTTGGGGCGGAGCGCGTAGAGGCCCTCCATGAAGATCGGCACCACAGGCACGCCCTTTTCGGTCGCGAGGATGGAGACGCCGTGCTTGAACTTGCCCATCTTGCCGGTGGTGGACCGCGTCCCTTCCGGGAAGATCATCACCGACCACTTCTTGTCGATAAGCCACTTGGGGTAATCCAGCGTCTTGCTGCCCGCGCCGCGGTTGATGGGGAAGCTGTTCATCGTGAGGGAAGCCCACCAGCCCTGCCGCTTGTACCCCTTGAGACCCTTGAGGAACCAGCGATCGGCGGCGCCGCCGAAAGTAAGCCGGCTCTTGAAGCGCTCGGGCAACGCGTGGAAGAGCACGACGGAATCGAGGTGGCTGCTGTGGTTGCCAATGAAGATTGCCGGGCTCTTCAGTCCATCCAGGTTCTCGGCGCCGAGGATGGTGAGCGGGTCCGCCGAGGCGAGCACGCCCTTCGTCATGTACCGGCCCCGCAGCGCCCGCCGCACAATACGTGCGGGGAAACGGATCTGCCAGGGATAGGGGCCGGTTGTCTCCGTCGTCTGCCCGAGGAGGCGGACGAAGAGCGGCAGGTCGATGGCCGGAAGGATGGTGTACTGCACCCGCCCACGAGCGGCCGTCTCCACCGCTATCCGCTGCATGGCAGCGTTATCTGGCGCCGAGACGATCGAGCACATGTCGAACTTGCCGAGCGTGGACCACTGCTCGATGACCTTGCCTTCCATCGACTCGATCTCTCGGGCAACCTCGGCAAGGCGGTCGGGGTTGCTTGTGAGCGTTTTCAGGCCTGCGGCATTGAGCTTGCTGAGGACGATGTACGTACCCACCGCGACACCTCGCTATCCCACGTTGGCTTTCAGGATGTCCGTGAATGCGGAGATGCTCATCGCCGGCAGCGTGGTGATGCTGACGGTACCGCGGCTCCCGAGTTCGACGGAGATGCGGGCGATCACTTCGTTGCTCGCCGCCTCGACGACGTTGACGAAGTCGAACATCCCGAGGACGGCGTACTGGGAGATGACGCGACCGCCCATCGCCTCGATCTCTTTGTTCACCGCCTGGAGCCGTTCGGGCCGTTCCTTGAGCGTCTTTCGCCCCTCATCCGTGAGCGTGCTGAGCAGGAGATAGGTCGCCATGGTCTGGCCTCCTCTGGGGTCTAGGGCGGGAATGCTATGCCGGTCGGAGAAGGAAGTAAACGGATCGGGCGCGAAGCGCGTGTCGAATCTGAGACAAACCCTGCGTTCGGCGCGGTACCCCCGGTGGCTACCACCGCCGTGGTAGCCGTGCCCCACTGTGGGCACGGGCTGAACGCCGGATGCCAGGGGCGCTGACCAGGCGCCCGGCATGGCGCGTTCGCCCGTCGGGGCAGTGCCCGACGACTACCAGAGCTGATGGTAGGCATGCCCCGCCGCTCGATGCAGAATGCCGGGCGCACAAATCGCGCTCTCAGCGTCGCTAGCTGAAAAGCTCGGACAGGGGAAGCGCGAAGCCTTCGACCGCGAAGCCCGCGTCGTCGCTGGTGAGCGTGTCTTCGCGTGTGAACACGTGTGCGTCGCGGTTGCCGCGGAACACTGTCACGGTCTCGAGTTCGGGTCGAACCACCCAGACGCGCGATACGCCTGCGGCGAGATAGTCGTCGACCTTCTCCTGAACCGCGCGGTCAGTGTCGGTCGGCGAAGTGATCTCGACAGCCAGCTCCGGGAGGCCGTCGACGCAACCGTGCTTGATAGTCTCCGAACGGGCCCTTGTCGCCGACACGAACGAGATGTCTGGAGACCGGATATGGTCGGGCTTTGTGGCGAGCCAGTAGTGGGTACTGGCCCGTACGCGGCCGAGCGCGGCCCGCCGACTGAAGCCCAGCAAGAGCGCTCCGAGCGCCGCGGAACACTCGCCGTGGGCGGGCCCGACTGGCGGCAGCACCACGACCGATCCCCGGACGAGTTCCAGCTTGCCTCCCTCGCGCGGTTCTGGGAGCTTCGCGAAGTCGGCGCCAGTTACCAATTGCGCACTCACGGTCGGCGACATTTCGTGAGTGTACCCGTTCCCGCCGATCGGCAGCTCAGCCCAGCTCCGCTTCCAACTGGCGCTGGATGTCGATCGCTGGACGTCCGAGAGCCGCTGCCAGCGCCTTCACGTCCTCGAATTCGGGCACGCGATGAGGGCGGCCACCGCGCTCGCTCACCTTCACGCGCACGGGCCCGAGGCTCGATTCGATTGTCTCGACGGCGCGCTCCACCTCGTAGCGCGTGTATGGCGCCGTCCGCACGCCCAACGTCGTCGTTTCGCGAAGCATTACCGTCGCAAAGCGCGCCTCTTCGCCCGAAGCCACGAGCGCGCACAGCTTCGCCGCGGCGCGGCCCTTCTTCATCCCGATCGGCTCCGTCCAGGCGTCGAGCGCGCCCTCTTCCAGCAGCCGGTCGCGCGCGTGAGCGAGGAGCGCCGGGCTCATGTCGTCGATGTTCGCTTCGAGCAGGACGACCACTCGTTGGCCGATGCCCGTTGCCACTCCAGACCCCGCGGCCGCCTCGGGCGCGACCGCAGCGACTCGTCGCCCAAGAAAGATCCGGAGCGCGTTGGGCCGGTCCGCCGGGTCCATAGTGCCCGCGCCCGCGCCGTGTAACTCAGGCGTGATCACGACAGGCCCGGGTCGCGCCACCGCCGCGAGGATCGCGGCCCCTGACGGCGTCACCAGTTCGTGGCTCGATTCGACGAAGCGCAGCGGGAACTTCGCTTGCTGAAGGATATGCCCCGCCGCGGGGCCTGGCGCCGCGGGCAGCATGCCGTGGGTCGAGCGCGTGATGGTCCCTGCGCCCACCGTGACGACGGGGCAGAACGCTTCCGCTACCTCGAGCGATTCGAGCCCGAGCATCGAGCCCACAACGTCGATGAGCGCATCGACGCCGCCGGCCTCATGGAGGTGCACCTCCTGGCCGCCATGCGCGAGGTATTCGCCCGCCTCCAGCGCGCCGATGGCGGCCAGCGCCCGTTTGCGCACACGTTCCGGGTATCCCGCCGCTTCAACGCGCGCGCGCATCTCTGGCGGCTGGAACGTGCGCTCTTCGCTCACTGCCACGCGCAGGTGGAGCGCGCGCATGCCGCCGCGCGTCACCTCGTCCAGGGAGAGCTCGAACGCGGGCAGGTCGAGCCGCCCCAGCCCGGCGCGCACGTCGTCGAGCGACGCCCCGGCGTCGAAGAGCGCGGCCAGCGTCATGTCGCCGGCGATGCCGGAGAAGCAATCGAAAACGGCGACCCTGGCGTTCTGGTCAACCATCGGCGTGTTCCGGGGCCAGGTCCCCCCTCCCAACCTCCCCCCGCTGGGAGGACGAGTTGACCGTCATTCTCTCTCCCAGCGGGGGAGGGTTAGGGTGGGGGCCCCCTGCGGCCAACCGGTTGATCGACGCCGCCAGGTAGCCGGCGCCAAAGCCGTTGTCGATGTTCACCACCGCCACGCCCGTGGCGCAGCTGTTGAGCATCGCCAGCAGCGCCGCCAGTCCGCCATACGATGCGCCATAGCCCACCGAAGTCGGCACGGCGATCACCGGGTTGGCGACGAGTCCACCGATGACGCTCGGCAGCGCGCCCTCCATGCCGGCGACGACGACGAGCGCGTTCGCGCGGCGCAGCCCCTCGACCTCGCCGGCGAGCCGGTGGAGCCCGGCCACGCCCACGTCGTACAGCCGATGCACGGCCGCGCCCGCCATCTCTGCCGTGAGCGCCGCCTCTTCCGCCACCGGGATGTCGGCCGTGCCCGCCGTGACGACCGTCACGTTCCCGACGCGCGGCCGGGGCGCCGGGTCGAGCCAGGCGAGGCGCGCGTCGGCGTCGAAGACTAAGGCGGGGAGCGCGGCTTGCAGCGCAACGAGGTGTGCTGCCTCGACCCGCGTGACGAGCACCCGGCCCGCCTTCGATGCGACCTCTACTGCGATCGCCGCGACCTGCGCCGGCGTCTTGCCCATCGCCAGCACAACCTCGGGCAGCCCGTCGCGGAGAGCGCGATGGTGGTCGACGCGGGCGAAGCCGAGGTCGGCGAAAGGCGCCGTGGCGAGCTGTTCGAGCGCAGCCTCGACAGTTATGTCGCCGACTGCCACCCCGGCGAGGAGCGCGCGCACGTTTTCCGAATCCATCGCAGCGAGTGTAGCGCAGGCCTCGGTTGCGCCGTTCAGTTTCCGTACTGTTTCGTCTCGCAGCGCTCGATCAGCAGGCAGTACGCCACGTCGCCGGCGACAGGGCGGTGTTCGACCCCGCGCGGTACCACGAAGAGGTCTCCGGCAGTCAACACTACCGAGTCGCTGCCTTGCATTTCAATGCGGAAGGCGCCCTGCCAGCAGAGGAAGAGTTCGTCTTCGTCGTGGTGGTGCCAGGGGAACTCGCCTTCGAGGCGCGCGATTCGGACCACGGACTCGTTCACGCCGGCGACGTCCTGGGGCTTCCAGGGCTCCGTAAGCGTGGCTGCGACTGCTGCGATGGATATGACTGAAGTCCCTGGCATATGAGATCCTCCGGGCGTTCGAGGAGAGGGTCGCTTCCTGATGAGCCTGAGTTGGTCGATACGGCCCGC
>JAYUAG010000392.1:0-3823 GCA_043741475.1 Thermoflexaceae bacterium
GCCACGTCACACAGCGCGAAAAGAGGGAGACGGCCTCGTTTGGGCGCGGAGAAGTCGCGCAACGATCCTTGCAACGCGAAACGCGCTTTGACCCGGGCCAGCGGGCGCGAGGCGACAAATCTCAGGGGCGATGAGACTGCGCCGGCCGTAAGTGGCTGGGCTACGGACCGAGCTGTCGTGCCGGCAAGTCCGGCAAGAGCAATTAGCAGCAGGAACACAGGCGCCCCGGCGCCGAGGTGGCTACTTGCGACGCTCGCCTGGGCCGCGTGAGCATGCTTCGCCCACGGCAAGAAGGCCTCCCAGAATCAGAAGAGCGATGCCTGCGGGCACAGCCAGCCAAACGAACGGCGGGCGGGCGGCTTCGCCTGATGACGCGATGTTGCCGGTTGCGGGAGCTATCGGGACTGCCTGGTAGCGCTTCGCAAGGCGTTCCGCCAGCGCCAGCAGCGGCGCGTCGTCGCCGCTGAAGTTCTGCGCGAGCAGGGAGTAGATGCGGTCGCCTGTCGTCCAGATGAATCGGCGGTCGCCTTGGCGCATGAACACGGCGTCCGTCGGCACCATTATCAAGGCATGCAAGCCGGCGATCGTGGTTTGGCGAGTCAAGGTCACAGGGCTTTGGCCCGGCGCGACGATCACGAAGTCGCCGGTCCGCGTCCACGATTGCAGAGTGATGGCCGCCCGCCGGTCGGCAGTCGAATAGGCAACCACCGCGAAGAACGCGCCGTCGGCACGGAGATCCGCCACCGCGGACTGCAACTCGAATCCCGGGTAGTCGTCCTCCGCGAGGAACGCCGTCGCCGGCAACTCGCGCCGCAGCGCCTCGGCGCCGCTGATATGCCGCGCGCCCTCAAGGCTCGGCTGCGCCGAACTCGACGGTGGCGGAGGCTGCGGGTCGTCGTTGCACCGATAATAGATGCGCAATGGATTCGCGGCATCGAGGGGCGGCTTCGTGCAAGGAGGGAGCGTCGGAGGAGGGACGGGTGTTTGGGGCAGGGGAGTCGGCGATGGACTGACGGGCGACTGTGCCGACGCTCCCGCGACGAAACTCACTGCCGTTACTGCAGCGACCAGGATGGCGGCGAGGTACTTCGCCCAGATGGCGACTGGGGAACAGATCATTCGAGGCACTTTCACGGTCGGCCGTCACTCACGCACTTGACTCTACCACCCACGGTGGCAGGCGTGCGTGCCGCGTAGCGCCTGCGTTCGGTCCCCCTTTGCCGAGCCATTCGGGCCCCTACTCCATCGGCGGCAGAGGCCAGTGATGGCCAGGACCGGGGCTGAGACGACGAGACCGGGAATCTCCTGCTCAGCGGAGCCCGCGGTGGAGGCTTTCGCGATGCCTGGTCGATCTCGCGCAGCAGGACGGAGGCCCGGCCTGCCAGGCAATTCTCAACGAGTCCTCGCGAATGAGTCCAATGCTCAGCCGGGCAAGGCGTTATCGTCAAGCGCTGAATCTGTGGTAGGCCCGGGGGGATTCGAACCCACGACCAATGGATTAAAAGTCCACTGCTCTTCCAGCTGAGCTACGGGCCCACAGCCATCGTAGCCGGGCAGGGCGATTCGTTCACGTGCGGGGGCGCGCCTGGGGGAGCACGATCCCCAGCGTTGTTTCACCGGGTTGGACGGTCTCGTGAGGATTGAAGGCGCGGCCGCCCATCGGCGCGGTCTCGAAACGCAGGCGGGCGGCACCAACGACGAGGATGTCGCCCTCTTCGAGCGTGGTGGGGGTCATCAGCTGCCACTTCTGCTGGCCCCGTTCGACGAAGGTGCCGTTGCGACTGCCGAGATCTTCGACGATGTACACACGCCCACCTCCGGAGATGGCGGCGTGTTCGCGGCTGACCGCGCTGTCGTCGCTCAGGGCGAGGGTGTTGCTAGCGAGGCGGCCGATGGTGAAGCGCGGCCCGAGGGTGTAGGTGGCGCCATTGCCCTCACCGAGTAGCCGTAGTTGTGCTGCCATCGGGGGCCTCCTCAGCGACCGGTTCGACGAACCGGAAAACGTTTGCGCCAATGACGACGAGGTCGCCATCGTGCAATTCTTCGTCGACGATGGTATTCCACTCGCCCGCGCGCCACACACGAGTGCCGTTGCGGCTGCCCACGTCGCGTAGATGGTACGCGCCGTCGCGCGTTTCGACGACCGCGTGGTTGCGGCTGACGAGATTGTCTTCGACGAGCGCAAGCCTGTTGGCGGGGAGGCGGCCAATGGTCAACACATCGGTGACTCCGACTGTCTCGACGGGGCGTCCCCAGCCGTCGAGTCGTTCCAGCTGTGCGGCGCCCGGGAGCAGTTCGAGCGCCGGCGCTACGGGCGGCTGCCCCGGAGGGCTGAGGAACGGCCAGTCGGCGGCGGCGGCCGACCGGCGGACCTCAGGCGCGCCCACACCGGTCGCGCCGCGGACGACCAGCACCGGGCAGGGCGCGGCGCGGACGAAAGCCGTGACGGCGCGTCCGAATCCATCCACGGACTGCCAGTCGTCGCCTGCACCAATGACGGCGATATTGGCGCCGGCGGCTGCGCCGATGAACTCGCCCTCGGCGTCGGCGCCCTCGAAGTGCGGCGTTGCGGGCTGGCCGCTGGCGCGTGCAAGCGCGATCGCCTGGAGACCAAGGTCACGGCTGGCCGCTTCAGGACCGCCGGGCAGGCCGTTCCCGAGGTAGCCAGCAACATCGACCTCGATCTGATCCTGGCGGGCGAGAGAACCGGCCACGGTGATTGCCGCGAGGTCGTGGGACCCGCCGGTGAGCACGACCAGCATACCGGCGTTACCGGGTGCGACAGGACGATCCTCGATGGTGTCGACGAGGACCGCGACATCGCAGGGCGCGGCCGAAAGGACGCGCCGCAATGGGCTGGCGCCGAACCGCGAGGGCATGGCCTGGCGGTGCCAGCCAAGGACGACGGTATCGCACTGCTGCTCGTCGGCGAGGGAGGCAAGGTCGCGGCCGAGGTCCGTCGAGAGGAAGGAAAGGGTGCGTACGGATATCCCGGAGACGACCGTCCGGCTGGCGAGCGCCTGCAGCATTTCCGTTGCGGCGTCGATCTCGAGACTCTCCTCGGCCAGGCCGCTGCGAAACTGTTCGCCGCGGGGCGGGGTGATGAGGCGGACGAGGATGAGCTCGGCGGGACGGCGGTCGCCCGCGATCTTGATCGCGACGTCGACGAGGATACGGGCGTGGCGAGCTTCGCCGACGGCGACGAGGATGCGCGCGGCGCTAAGGGTGGTGGGCGCTTCGTCGGGTGGCGCGAGTTCGCGCGTGCGCTGCGCTGCGGGGAGCAAGCGGTTGACGATGGGCGCGGCCATCACGGTCGTGGTGAGGGCCATGATCACCATCATCGCGAGTGTCCGGTCGGAAAGGACGCCGAGGTTGAAGCCGATGCTGAGGATGACGAGCTCGGTGAGGCCGCGGGTGTTCATCAGCGATCCAACGACGACGGAATCGCGCAGGCTGGAACCGGTGAGGCGGGCGGCGATGCCACACCCCAGGAACTTGCCCGCCACTGCCACTGCCAGGATGAGAAGGAGCCAGCCGATCAACGCCGGGCTGTCGAGCGTGAGCAGGTTCGTGCGGAGTCCCACGACGACGAAGAAGACCGGCAACAACACGACAACGGTGAAGTCCTCGATCTTGTCCGTAAGCTCGCGCGTCATGCCCGAGCGTTTCGGCATAATCAGGCCAAAGACGAAGGCGCCGAAGATGGCGTGGATGCCGATCCACTCCGTGGCAAACGCGGATAAGAGCACGCCGGCGAGCACGATCGCGACCATGTCGATGCTGAGGTGGCCGGTAGCTTCGTGGCGTGCCGCGAGGAAGCCCA
>JAYUAG010000393.1:0-8870 GCA_043741475.1 Thermoflexaceae bacterium
CGCTCGGCGAGGGCGGCGATGCCCTCTTCGTCGCGCACATCGAGGCCAACGGCGATCGCCTTGCAGGCGGCGCCACCCGCTTCGCGCGCCATCTGCACCGTCTCATCAACCGTGCCGGGGAGCTTGGTCGGGCTCTCCGCGGTCGAACGGGCGATGGCGACGATGTCGTAGCCTTCGCGCGCGAAGTCGATGCAGAGCTGTTTGCCGATGCCGCGGCTGGCGCCGGTAACGACGACGACGGGTCGGGACATGGGGGTCTCCGTGGATTGAGGTGGGCGGATTGTAGCGAGAGTTGGGCCGAGCCGCGCGGAACGACTTCGCATGGGACCCAGACTGCCGCAGTCCGAACCGCGACGGTCACCGAGCAGGCGCGGCGCGGCGCACCGTCGTTTCCGAACCGCACGCGTGAGCAAGCGGGCTGTGTCGACCAACCCGGGGGTCGAGCGCTGGGCCGGCCGGGCTTCTGGCAGGCAGTTTGGGAGCCCGACTGCCAGGGAGCGCTTCCGCGTGTGGCGCGATGGGCGGGGGCCCTTGCTGGCGCGCGGGCTAACGACGGTAGTCCTTCCTCCGCCCGGCGGTGTGAACGCGCACCCGTGTCAGGTTCCGGCGATGCCGTACCATAGCCAGCCGTGCCATTCATCCGTCCAGCCTGGCTAGAGGGCGATTGGAAGGGGTTCGTCCTAACGGCCTTCGCCCTTTCGGTTGTGACCGCCGTGACCGCGCCTCTGCTCGATGAACGCGACCTTGTGGTGGTGGCGCTCATCCTCCTGGTGGTGGTGGTTGCGTCTGCAGCGCTCTGGGGCTACCGCGTGGGCCTCAGCGCGGCCGTGGCTGCGAACCTGCTGCTCAACTTCTTCTCCGTCGCGCCGTTGCACCGCTTCACCGTGCAGGACCCGCGCAACGTCGCTGTCCTCGCGCTTTTCCTCGTGGTCGCGCTCGTGGGCGCGTGGATGTTCGCGCGACAGGAGCGCGCGCGCGCGCTGGCCGTGACGGGGCGTCGAGAACTGGACCTGATGCTGCAGATATCGCGTGCCCTCGCGTCAGCCGGCAGCCCACGGGTGGCGCTCGATCACCTCACGGTCGCGATCAGAGGGGTCGTCAACGCAGAGCATTGCGCCATCTTCGAAGCGGCGGCGGAAGGGACGTTCACCGCGATAGCAAGCACGGCGGGAGCGTCTTCGCTCTCCAGAAATCAGCAAGCGCTTGCCCGGCGGGCCATCGAGACCGGGGAGTTGGTCCGGGCGGCGGCGGCGGCGCGCCGCGGCGCCCGAACACTGCGCGTCAGCGACGCCGGTCCGCACGAAGCTTACGTGCCGTTTCGCTCGGCCGATGGCCTCGAGGGAGTGATCAAGCTTACCGGGGCCGCGCCCACCGGCCGTGTCGATCTCGCGGTGCTGTTGCGCGCCTTCGGCGACGAAGCTTCCGTAGCGCTGCACCGCTTCCGCCTCGCGGAGAAGGCGCTGAGCGCCGAGGCGCTACAGCGCGCGGACGAGGTGAAGTCGGCGTTGCTCGCGAGCGTCTCGCACGACCTGCGCTCTCCGCTCACGGGGATTAAGGCGGCCGTGGGGAACCTCCGCGATGAGGGAGTGAACTGGTCAGCTGAGGACCGGACAGACTTCCTCGCGACGATCGAGGCCCAGGCGGACCGGCTGTCCACGATGGTGGACGACCTGATGGAGATGAGCACCCTCGAAGCCGGGGCGGTGAAGCCGAACCTCGAACGGGTGGAGGTGGCGCCCCTGCTCGCCGACGTTGCGGCAAACACTGCGCTCGTTACGCGTGGGCGCGATGTCCGCTCGCAGGTGGGCGACGCCGGTTGGGTGTTGGCGGACTACGGGTTGTTGTTCCATGCGCTCACGAACGTCGTCGAAAACGCCGCGAAGTACTCGTCGCCGGGTGGACCGATCTGTCTTGGAGCGGCCCCTGGGGCGATCCGGACCATCTTCAGCGTCGCCGATGCTGGTCCCGCAGTTCCTGCAGAGCAACTGGCACACGTGTTCGAGAAGTTCTACCGCGGCCCCAATGCGGACGGGACGGCAGGGTCCGGGCTGGGGCTGGCGATCGTGAGGGAGTCTATGCGACTAATGGGTGGCCGCGCGTGGGCCGAGAGCACTGGCACGGGTACGGTGCTCTCATTGGAAGTACCGGCCACGCCGGGGCCGGCGCGATGAGCGGCGCCCGCATCCTCGTCGTGGACGATGACCCTGGCATACTCCGCAGCGTTGGGGGCGCACTTCGAGCCCACGGCTACGCAGTCCAGTCCCTCTCGCTCGCGGCCGGCGTGCCCGAAGCGGTCCGGGACGATCACCCCGAATTAGTCCTGCTGGATCTCATGCTGCCTGACGGCGACGGCATCCAGGTCTGCCGCGAGATCCGGGCGGCGAGCGACGTGCCCATCATCGTCCTCAGCGCGCTGGGCGCGGACGCGGTCAAAGTGCAGGCGCTGGACGAGGGCGCCGACGACTACCTGGAGAAGCCGTTCAGTATGGCCGAGTTGCTCGCGCGAGTGAGGGTGAGTCTCCGGCGCCGGGCGGGCTCGGCCAGGGAGATGATCCTCGTCGCGGGCCCGTTGCGACTGGATCTTGGGACGCACACGCTCCACGTCGGCGGCCAGGCGGTCCATCTCACGGCGACGGAGTTCGCCGTGCTCCGGCTCCTCATGGAGGGCCAGGGGCGGCTGCTGACCCAGCGCATGTTGTTGGCGCGAGTGTGGGGCGCCGAGTACGTTGATGACACGCATTTGCTCAGGACGTTCATCTATCAGCTGAGGATGAAGCTCGGGCAGGCCGACCCGGCGGCAGCGGCCATGATCGTGACCGACCCACGGGTGGGGTATCGGTTGGCCGCGCCAGAAGGCTAGGCGTCCCGTCGCCCGCAGCCGCGGTTTCCTGACAAATTCCGGATGCGCCCGGGCCTCTCGCCGACGCGACCCGCACAGTCTGCGAGCGACGCTGAACTCGTGGTAACTCGCGTTGCTTACGACCGCCGGGACTTCCGCAAACCCACAGACTGCCTTGCGGCGATCCGCGCCTACGTCGCGCGCGGCTGGCTGGTGACCGAGATCGGGGGCCCGGCGACCGGCCCGTTCGCCGTCGTCTTCCGCAAGGACGCTGCCCTGGAGAGCGACGGCCCCTCAGGGGTTGCCACGGCTGCCGCTCATGAATGAGGAACCGTGGCTGCAACCGGTCGGCAGCCGCGGCAGGGTTGGTACGTACCGCGTGCCCCGTCCTCGTGCAGGGATCGTAGAAGTATCCGCGGGCCAATTCGAGGCAACTGAGTATGCCGACCGGCGCACGGGATGGCGCGGCCGGGCGCTGAAACTGAAAGATGCTCTCACCGGCGATGCGATGTCCAATGCGCGGCTCGCCCACGAGCGTCTGAGCAAGCGCGTCGCCCTCGCCGTGTTCTCGTCCGACGCGCTCTCATCGACCGCCTACGCGACCCAGGAGATCCTGCTGATCCTCGTCCTCGCCGGGACCGTCCATCTCCAGTTGAGCCTGCCGATCGCGCTCGCGATCACGGCGTTGCTGGCCATTGTGGTGGCTTCCTACCGGCAGACCGTCCGGGCCTACCCGGGCGGCGGCGGCGCCTATATCGTCGCTCACGAGAACCTCGGCACGGCCGCGGGGCTGACGGCGGCGGCAGCCCTGCTCGTCGACTACGTCCTCACCGTCTCGGTGAGCGTCGCCGCCTCCGTCGAAGCGATTGTCGCGGCCGTACCGGCGGCGCACCCCTTCGCCGTGCTGATTGCGTCACTGCTCGTCTGCGTCATTGCCCTGGGCAACCTCCGGGGTATCCGCGAATCCGGGACGATATTCTCCATCCCTACATACGGCTTTCTGGTGATCTTGAGCGCCGCCCTCGTGGCGGGATTCATGCGCGCGCTGTTCGGCGATTCTCCCAACGTCTTCGCTGCCGGGGCGCCCACGAAAGAGGTCGGCGCCACCCACGCGCTAACCGCCTTCCTCGTGCTTCGTGCCTTCGCCTCAGGCTGTACCGCCTTGACCGGCGTGGAGGCGATCTCCAACGGCGTCTCCGCGTTCAAGCCGCCCGAGGCTAAGAATGCGGCGGCGACGCTGCTCTCCATGGGAGTGATCCTGGGGACGCTGTTCCTCGGATTGACGCTCCTCGCCCGCCATTACGGGATCGTCTTCACGGCCGATGACCGGAACACGGTGATGTCGCAGGTGGGGGAAATCGCGTTTGGCGGCCGGAACGTCTGGTTCTTTTTGTTGCAGGCGTTCACGGCGGGCATCCTCTTCCTTGCGGCGAACACCGCCTATGCCGACTTTCCCCGGCTTTCGGCGATCCTCGCGCGCGACGGCTATCTGCCCCGTTTCTTCCATCAGCGCGGCAACCGCCTTGTCTTCACCTACGGGATCGCGATGCTCACGGCGTTTTCGATTGTCCTGCTGATCGCCTTCAACGCGGAGACAACGCGGCTCATCCCCCTGTATGCGCTTGGCGTGTTCCTCTCGTTCACGCTCAGTCAGGCGGGGATGGTGAGGAAATGGCGGCGCGATCGCACCCCCGGATGGCGGCGAGCAGCGAGCATAAATGCGGTCGGGGCGGTCACGACAGCGATCGTGTTCGCCGTGATCATGGCCACGAAGTTCGCTTCCGGAGCGTGGGCGGTGGTGCTGCTGGTGCCCCTGCTGGCCTACTGGTTCTGGCGGATCGGCGGCTACTACCGCCGGCTCAGCCGCGAACTCCACGTCTCTCCCGTGAGCCGGTTCGACATCGCCCCGCACGGGCCCTCGCGGACGGTGGCGCTGGTGCCGATCGAAACCGTGAACCTTGCCGCCGTCACGGCACTGGTGGCCGCGTGTGAGCGGTCGAGGAACGTCACGGCTATCTACGTGAACTACGATGCGGAGCGTGAGGAGTCCTTCATGGAACGCTGGGACCAGCAGTTCCCTAACATCCCGCTGGTTGTTATCAACTCACCCTACCGGACGGTGGCGGAGCCGCTGAGCTGGTACATCACCGACCTGCTCCAGGAATCGCCCGGGGCGACCGTATTCCTCCCGCTGATCAGGCCGCGGCGCTGGTACCAGCGCGCGCTCGTGAACCAGTCGCTGAGACGTCTGAAAGGCCTCTTGCGGCGTCGCCGCGGGGTCGTGTTCGTGGACCAGCCGTTCCCCGTGTCCTGATGCATCCCGCTCGGCGCGGCCGACGGCTCAGGGGCGGGGCAAGCTCAGTCAGCGCGAGATTGACGGCGGCGCAGGTGTCCTGTAGTTTCCTGATTGGTTAATTAGCCAGCCGGTAAATCAGGAGGTGGACATGACCCTGGCGATCGACGAGAGCCGGCTGAGCGAGACGTTCGCCGCGCTGGCCAACTCGACACGGCGAGCGATCTTAGCGCATCTCGCCCAAGGTGAAGCGAACGTCAACGAGCTCGCCGAACCCTTCGACATGACGCTTCCGGCTGTCTCGAAGCACATCAAGGTGCTGCAACGGGCCGGATTGATTGTGCGGAGTCAGCGAGCCCAGTACCGGCCGTGTTCTCTCGATGCCACACCGCTCGAGGAGATTTCGTCCTGGGCTGAGCAGTACCGGCCGGTCTGGGAGGCCCGCTTCGACCGAATGGACGAGTACATCAAGCAACTTCAACCACAACGAAAGACAGGCGAACACAATGACTGAAGGTACGGGCTCCCAGCCAGCGGTGGTGATCGAGCGCATCTTCGACGCCCCAGCGGATCTCATCTGGCGGATGTGGACCGAAGCCGAGCACTTCAAAGCGTGGTACGGCCCGAACGGCGCCACCATCCCCGTGGCGCAGATGGACGTACGCGTCGGCGGTACCCGCCAGGTGTGCATGAAGATGGAAACACCCAACGGCACGATGCAGATGTGGTTCATCGGCGAGTACCGGGAGGTCGTCGGGAACAAGCGCCTCGTCTACACCGAATCCATGTCGGACGAGAACGGCAATTTGGTGTCACCGTCGGACATGGGCATGCCCGAGGGGCATCCGGCGACGACCGAGATCATCGTTGAGCTCGAGGATCTCGGTGGTCGCACGAAGATGGTCATGACCCACGTTGGCATTCCCGGAGATTCCCCGGGCGCCGCCGGGTGGAAGATGGCCCTCGACAAACTCGCCGCCTACGTCGACGCACAGAGCGGCCGATAGTCGCGGCCATCTCGGGCCTCTCATCGTGGCGGTGGCGGTCGTAACACTCACCCACGAGTTCGCCTGTGGCTACGTTGAGGGCGGCGAAGAGGGTGGTGGTGCCGTGGCGCTTGTAGTCGTGGGTCATCGTCCCGGCCCGCCCCTTCTTCATGGGCAGTCCCGGTTGAGTTGATCGAGCGCCTGAATCTGGCTCTTCTCATCGACGCTGAAGAGGGTGGCTTTCTCGGGCGGATCCAGGTAGAGGCCGACGACGTCCTGCAGCTTGGAAAGGAACTGTGGGTCGCGGGAGAGCTTGAAGGTCTCTGTCCGGTGCGGTTGGAGGCCATGCCGCTTCCAGACCCGCTGGATTGTCGCCTTACTCAGGCCGGTGGCCGCCGCCATCGTCCGGGTACTCCAGTGCGTCCCGTTGACCGGGGTGCTGTGGAGCGTGCGCTCGATCACCTCGCCCACGCGCTCCGCGCTGATACACGGCTTCCGTCCCGGCCGGGTCGCATCTTTGCGCAGGCCGACAACTCCCCGCTCGGCATATCGCCGACGCCACCGGGTAATCGTCGGACAGGTGGTCTGCAGCCGCTCCATGATCTCGCCCGTTGCGACCCCGTCTGCGCTGAAAACGATGATCTTCGCCCGCAACACCACCTTCTGCGGGGTGTTGCGGCCCTTGATCAGCCGGTTCAGCTCAGTGCGCTCGTTCTCCGATAGACTGATGCTCACTCTCTCCATGGGGAGAGTGTACAGCTAACGACACTTACGAGACACTACACTAGGTCAGTAGCTACTAGCTACTAGCTACTGGCTGTTAGGGACGCGACGGACTAATAGCTAGCAGCTTATGGCTAACAGCCCCTACCCCACTCGCTGCACGAACCGGCCGATCCGCTCCAGCGCCCGCTCGATCTGTTCGTAGCTGCTGGCGTAACAGCAGCGCACGAAGCCTTCTCCAGATGGCCCGAAGGCGCTCCCGGGCACCACTGCGACGCGCTCTTCCGCCAGCAACCGTTCGCTGAAGGCGACGCTATCCAGGCCGGTGCAGGAGATGTCGGGGAAGGCGTAAAAAGCGCCACGCGGCTCGAAGGTCGGCAGGCCGACGGCGCGCAGGCCATCGACGATCAGCCGCCGCCGGCGGTCGTACTCCGCGCGCATTTCGGCGATGAAGTCCTCGCCGTGGTCGAGAGCGGCGATGCCGGCGTACTGCGCCGCCGTCGGCGCCGACATCATCACGTACTGGTGCACCTTCATCAGCGCCTCGGCGACCGGCGCGGGAGCGCACACCCAGCCCAGCCGCCAGCCCGTCATCGCGTAGGCCTTGCTGAAGCCGCCGATCAGGATCGTGCGGTCGAAGCCACCCTTGAGCGAGGCGAAGCAGGTGTGCTCATTCGTGTAGGTGAGCCGATCGTAGAGCTCGTCGCTGATGACGGCGAGGTCGTGGCGCTCCGCCACCTCGGCCATCGCCGCCAGGTCCTCGCGGCCCATCACCGCGCCGGTCGGGTTCGAGGGATAACCCAGGAGCAACGCGCGCGTGCGCGACGTGATCGCTGCTTCCACATCGCCGGGGAGCAGGCGGAAGTCGTTCGCCGCATACGTGGGCACAGGCACGAACACGCCCCCGGCCAGCACGGTCGTGGGCAGGTAGGCGACGTAGCTCGGGTCCGCGCAGATGATCTCGTCGCCCGTATCGAGAAGCGCCCGCAGGGAGATGTCGAGGGCTTCGCTCGAGCCGCTCGTGATCACGATCTCGGTGCGCGGGTCGTAGCGCACGCCGTAGAGTTTGTGCAGGTGGTTGCTCAGCTTTTCGCGTAGTTCGAGCAGCCCGTAGTTCGAGGTGTAGTGCGTATCGCCGCGTTCGATGCTGTTCACGGCGGCGATGCGGATGGGCGCGGGCGTGACGTAGTCCGGCTCGCCCACCCCGAGCGAGATGACGTCGTCGATCGTGCTCAGCAGGTCGAAGAACTTGCGGATGCCGCTGGGGGGCACGGAGCGGACGCGCTGCGACACGAATCGCGCGGGATCGGCGGCCGGCGCCTGGCTCATTGCTGCGGGCTCCCCTCTGCCAGCATCCGGGCCACAAAAAAGCCGCCCTGCTGGCGGCCATGTGATTCGAACGCTTTCCCTGCCTTCGACCGCCTCGTTACCCGCGCGCATGCGCCGCAGCCGCAGCCGCGGCAGCGAGGGCGCAGGTGGTGGAAGCAATCGTTAGCATCTGACGTAACTCTCGCGTCATGCGTTCGTAACGTCAACCGGCAGAGCGCGCACCACTACGCGGACCCGGCGCGGGC
Organism: Thermoflexaceae bacterium; assembly: GCA_043741475.1. Lineage (GTDB taxonomy): Bacteria > Chloroflexota > Dehalococcoidia > Tepidiformales > Tepidiformaceae > JAGQHB01. The sequence goes on from JAYUAG010000393.1 coordinate 8,416, forward strand.
GGCGGCGGAGACGGCGCGCGTGCTCAAGCCGGGCGGGCGCTTCCTCCTGATCGATACCGTCTCGCCCGAGGACCCGGCGCTCGACACCTATGTGAACTGCATCGAGCTGCTGCGGGATGATTCACATGTGCGCGATTGGCGGGGGAGCGAGTGGATGCGGACGCTCGCGGCGGCGGGCCTGCAGCCGGAGATCGTCGACCGCTTCGGCATCCCGTTGGATGGCGACGATTGGACGAAGCGCATGCGCACGCCGGCGACCAAGGTGGCGATGATCCGCGAGCTGTTCGCGGGGGCGACGCCCTCGCAGCGCGCAGCCTTCGAGATCCGCGACGAGCCCTGGGGCTTCACCCTCCATGCGGCCCTGATGCGCGCCACGAAGCCCTGACGCTGCGACGGCCCGAGCGAGCACGGGCGGGCAAAAAGGCGCCTGAATGAACGTCCAGTGGAGCGCCGAG
>JAYUAG010000394.1:0-8864 GCA_043741475.1 Thermoflexaceae bacterium
CCCGCCCTTGCGGGCGGGCCTCCTGTCCCCAGGCAGAGGGTTTTCGCTCCCGGGTGCGTTAGCGCCGGGAAAGGGCGAGACGGAGCCGTTGGCCGAGGCGTGGGAGCGCGGGCGCAGGTTGCGCGAGGCGCTTGCGCTCGGCCCGGGCTTCCGCGAGTGCGTGCTGTTCGGCCACTTTCCGCTTCAGCCATTCCGGCTCTGCTTCGCCGGGAAGGATGATGCGGTTGCTGGACAACGCGCGCAACTCATGGATCGATATGTTCTGGTTGAACACGGGCGAATTCTCCTTTCGTAGAATGATTGCCGCGCCTTCTACCCTGCCACTCGAATGTGAACAGAGCGTCAAACGCGTGTACCCGCGGCGTCAAAATTGCAGGAGGTCTGCGAATCCTTACCTCTGCCGAAAACGGTCAGCACAAGCAGAGGCAGTCGCAGATCAAGATGTGATCTCGATCGAACTACGAGTGGAAACGAAAACGCCGCATCGGCTGGCGATGCGGCGTTAGCCGACGCTGCCAAATGGTGAGGTCACACCATGATGCGGATGTCTTCGCGGAGGGCGGTCTTGTTCATCGATCGGCTCCCGGAGCAGTAGCGCTTCACTACCTCTAACGAAAGTAGCCGTGACAAAGTTAATCGTCAACCCTTGCGTATGTGCGCCCATTCACACAGCGGTCATGCCAGGCTTGGGTGAAGTCAGGACGCCGGCAGCACGCGCTCGATGAAGGAGGCCATTATCTCGGCGCACTGGCGGCCGAGCCTGGGGTCTGCGTCGAAGCCGTGGGGCTGGGCGGCGTACATGTGCAGTTCCACGGGGACGCCAGCCGCGCGGAGGGCGTCGTACATGGCGGTCGATTCGCTCGCAGGGACGATCTCATCGGCGTTGCCCTGGAAGAGGAGCGTGGGCGGATAGTCTTTCGATGCATAGGTAAGGGGGCTGGCGCCGCGCAGAGTGTCCAGCGGCGCGCCTGCGCCGAGGAGGCTCGGAAGGCCGCCCCAGCTGCGCTTCTCGAGGCCGGTGGGCGGGTAGAAGGCGATCACCGCGGCAACGCTGGTATCGATGCCGGCGTTCCCCCCTTCGCCCTCGAAGCCTTCCACGCGCGAGGTTCCGCCGGCCACCAGCGCGAGATGGGCGCCCGCCGAGTTGCCTTCGACCACCAGCCGGGAAGGGTCGAAGCCGAGTTCGCCGGCGTTCGCCCGCATCCATCGGAGGGCGGCCTTCACGTCTTCGATTTGGGCTGGCCAGAGCGCTTCGCCTGTAAGGCGGTACTCGCTGGCGATGCAGAGGTACCCCTTGCGCCCGAGGAGGATGCCGTAGCCCTTGAGCTGCGAGCGGTCGCCGCCGCTCCAGCCGCCGCCATGGACGAGGAGGACGCCGACGCCATTGCGGACCGCCACGGGCGGCTCGTAGACGTCGCAGCCCAGCTCGCGCCCTCCGCCCTTACCGAAGACGACGCCTTCGCGGATGTTTACGCGGTTTTCGGTCATTGTGGACATACTCAACCTCCGGGATTTGAGCGACTCTAGCAGGCCAGGGTGTCGAGGGCACAGCCCCGATCAGGCGGCAGCCTCCGTCGCCGTTCCTTAGCCCGCGCGCAAGCAATGGCCCCTGCCCGTCGCTCGACCCCGCAGGGGCTGAACTCATCCCCTGCGGGGTCGAGGCGACATCGGTGAGCGCCGCGCACCCCCGCCGCCCTCGATGGTGGATACAACCCGCTTGCTGACGCGCGCGGTTCGGATGGACCAATCCCCGCAGCTCCTCACCACGGGTCAGGCCGTTGCGGCCATTGCGGCCGGCGCCGAGCAGGCTTCGATGAACGCGGCGAAGAGCGTCCGCGCCGCCACCGAGGCGGCGAGCATCTCTTCCGGGTGCCATTGGACGCCGAGGACGAACGGCCCGAGCGCGGGCGCCTCGACCGCCTCGATGACGCCATCGGGCGCGCGCGCGGTGATCACGAGGTGGCTCCCGGCGGCGCGGATCCCCTGGTGGTGCATGGAGTTCACGCCAACGCTGCCGCTGCCGATGATGTTCGCGAGCAGCGAACCGCCACGGACATCGACCGGGTGGGTGGGCTCGTCGCGGCCGTAGCCGGCCGCTGTCTGCTGGTGGCAAACTACATCGCCGAAGAGGTCTGGCAGGTGCTGGTAGAGCGAGCCGCCGAGCGCGACGTTGAGTACCTGCATGCCCCGGCAAATGGCGAAGACCGGCCGGTGTCCGCCCAGCGCCCAGCGCAGGGCGTCTGTCTCGAAGGTGTCGCGACGCGGAGAGATGCCGACGGCTTCGCGGTGAGGTTTCTCGTTATAAAGCGCCGGATCCACATCGCCGCCTCCTGTGAGCAACAGGCCGTCGAGGTTGGCCGCGAGGTCGGCGAACTCTCGTGCACCGAGCTGTGGCGGGAGGAGCACGGGCACGCCGCCCGCCTGCTGCACGGCCTCGATGTAGGCAGTGTTGAGAGTGGCCCGCTCGGGGCCACTACCCGCGCCCAGGCCGGTGGTCACACCGATGAACGTCATGGCCTCATCCTACGCCGGTCATGGGCGGTTCTTCCACACCTTTGAGACACCCTGTACGGCGCGCGGCTCGTTATGGCTCACCCGCGGCATCGTCCACGGCGGCGGGTTGCGACTCGATTTCGATGAGCACCTGTTCGAGGTCTTCCATTGGCTGAGCGCCCACCACGCCCCAACGCTCGTCGAAGATGAACGTCGGCACAGCGGTGACACCGACGGAACGCGACCAGTTGATGCCGTCGTCGACAAGCTTGCGGAACTCTCCCTCGTCGAGTGCTTTGCGGAGCGCGGGACCGTCGAGTCCGGCCTCTTCGCCGAGGCGGACGATCGTGTCGACGGAGCCGATATCTTCGAGTTCGTCGAAATACGCCTTGAACATGCGCCGGTGGAAAGCGTCACGCTCGGGTAGTTCGCTCGCGAATTCGGCCGCTTCGAGCGCGAGGTGCGAGTTGGAACTCCAGGTGCGGCCCCGCCGGAACGCAATGCCGAGTTCTTCGCCACGGCTCTCGAGGTGGCTCGGCGGGTCGCCGGGCTTACTCATCTGGCGGCGCGGCTTGCCTTCGGGCGGCGTGCTGGGGTCGAGGAAGTAGGGCGCCCAGCGGATATCGAGGTCGTACTTCTGGCTCAGCTTCTCGACCTCGACGAGGCCGACGTAGCACCAGGGTCAGACAAAATCGGAGACGATGATGACGGAATGCTTCGGCCGCGTTTCGGTGGTCATACCCCAAGTATAGCGAAACGCGTCACGCTTTGGGAGCGGGCGGGGGCCTCCGGAAGAGCCCTTCCTGGGCGACCGAGGCGACGCGAACGCCTTCGCGCGAGTACATGCTCCCCCACGTCAGACCGCGGGCGCCATGGGCAACGGGGCTATCGGTGGTGTAGAGCAGCCAGTCGTTGAAGCTCGGCGGGCGGTGCCACCAGATGGCGTGGTCGAGGCTGGCGGTGGCGCCGCCCGGCTGCCACATGCCGAACACGGAGGCGACGGTGGCGATCATGCCGCTGTCGCTGAAGTAGGCGATAGCGGCCGCGTGGATAGCGGGGTCCTCCGGGAGCGGGCCGGCCGGTTTGCCCCAGACGAGGCGCCGGGGCAGCCGCTCTGCGATCGGCTTCGTGCCCCCGGCTTCGCCTGAACGGATGTCGATCGGGTTCACCCAGTGGCGGTGGAGCCGTTCACGCTGTTGGTCGGGCGCGGGGGCGAGCGTCTCCCACCACGCAGGCTGATGTTCCGGCGCGAGGGCGTCCGGCATCGGCTCCTGGTAGGAGAAGCCCTCGTCCGGAGAGGTGAAGCTGACGGAGGCCTCGAAGATCATGTCGTCGCCGTCCTGGTAGGCGCTCACGCGGCGGCCGGTGAAGTTGCGGCCATCACGGATGCGTTCAACGCGATAGTCGATCGGCTTGGCCGGGCGCCCGGCGCGGAGGAAGTAGCCGTGCATCGAATGGATCGTCCCGGCCGTGACCGTGCGCGCCGCGGCGACCACCGACTGGGCGAGGACGATGCCGCCGAAGAGGCGACCCTCGTTCTGTTCGGTGACCGCCTGGAAGCGGTCGGGGCCGTCGGCCTTGAGGTCGAGGACGCGGAGGAGGTGGGCGAGCGAGGGGTTTGTGTGGGGCATGGACAAGGTCGATGGTATCGGGCGCGGTCTCCACGGGCGAACGATTTGGTGGGCGCGACGCGCGCCGTGCGCGCAGGCTGACGCGCAATCCCCGGCCGCGCGTATTGCCCGAGCTATTGCGACCGCACATCTCGGTGCCCAGCGCCGACGGGGAGGAAGCGTTCCACCCAGCGGCGTTGGGCGGTGGTGTCCGGTACCTCGCGGCCGCGGGCAGCTTCGATGCGCCGCCAGGCCTCGGCAGGGACTACGCCAAGGACCACCAGAACCGACGCAGCGATCATGGGCGAGCGGCCGACGCTGGCGTAGCAGTGCACACCGAACGTCCGCCCGGCGCGGACATCGCCGGCGAGCCGCTGGATGAAGGCGTCGGCGCTGGCTCGCTCGGGCAGCCCCATGTTCGCGATCGGGAGGCGGCGGAACTCGATCCCGGCGGCGGCCGCGGCTTCGGCTTCGCGGGCGATCGAGGTGTCGCGCATCTCCTCATCGACGAGCGTGCTGACGAGGAGGTCGATTCCTTCGGCGGCGAATGCGGCCATATCGTCGTCGAGCCAGCCGCCGCCGCGGGGCCGGCTGACGACTGCGACGCGGCCGGGGCCGGGCGCATCGACCCAGTAGATCTCAGCCACCGGGCGTCTCGGCGCGGCGTGGCCGCGGTATACTGTGGGCATGGTTATGCCAGCCGTTTCGGACGAACCACGAACGAAGACGCTCCAGATGAGTTGGGAGGACTTCCTCCGGACGGAGTTTGAGGGCATCGGCGAGTGGGTGGACGGGGAGGTGAAGATCGATATGACTGTTGGTACACCGCATACCAAAGTGACTCGCTTCCTCATTCGCCTCTTCTGCGATTTCTGTGACCTCGAACATTCCGGCACGGTGTGGTTCGAGCCGAGTGCGATGCGGACCATGCCGGGCAAGCCCGGCCGGCTGCCTGATGTTTTCGTCGTCCTCAACCAAAACGCGGCCCGCGTGACGGCCGCGTTCGTGGATGGGCCTGCGGATCTGGTCGTCGAGGTGATCTCGCCCGAGAGTGGCCACCGCGACCGTGAGGAGAAGTTCCTGGAGTACCAGGAGGGCGGCGTGCGGGAATACTGGATCATCGACCCGCGCGAAGGACAACAACGCGCTGACTTCTACGTGCTCGCTCCGGATCCGGTGCACCCTGGACGCACGGCCTACCGGCCGGTTCCGATCGCGGATGACGGGACGTATCACTCGACCGTGCTCGAAGGGTTCTGGATCCGGGTCGCCTGGCTGTTCGACGAGACGGCCGCGCCGCTGCGCTGCCTGGCCGAGGTGGTCGGTCGCGAACGGGCGATGACCCTGCTGGACTGAGGACGGGCTCACACCGCAACCGAGCCGCGGTATACTGCGGGCATGGTGATGGCGCCCGTCTCGGACGAACCGCGAACGAAGACGCTCCAGATGAGCTGGGAGGACTTCCTCCAGACGGAGTTCGACGGCATCGGCGAGTGGGTCGACGGGGAGGTAAGGATTGACATGTCCGTTGGCTTTCACCACAACACATTGACGGTGTTTCTCATCCGCCTGCTGTCGCATTTCTGCGACCTCACCGGCGCTGGAGTTGTCAGGGCGGAGCCCTACGCCATGCGCACAATGGCTGGGAAGCCCGGACGCCTGCCAGATGTCTTCGTCATCCTCAAGGAGAACCTCGTCCGCGTTACCGAGCCGTTCCTGGACGGTCCCGCCGATCTCGTGGTCGAAGTCATCTCGCCGGATAGCCCTCGACGCGATCGGGAGGAGAAATTTCTGGAGTACCAGGAGGGCGGCGTCCGCGAGTACTGGATCATCGACCCGCGCGAAGGGCTGCAGCGCGCTGAGTTCTATGTGCTCGCCTCGGACCCGGTGCACCCGGGACGGATGGCCTACCGGCCGGTCCCGATCGCGGATGACGGGACGTATCACTCGACCGTGCTCGAAGGCTTTTGGATCCGGGTCGCGTGGCTCCTCGATGAGACGGCGGACCCGCTGCGCTGCCTCGTTGAGATGGTCGGGCGCGAACGGGTCATGACGCTGCTGGACTAGGGACGGGTTCACGGGGTAACCCGGCTGGCGGCGTGGGCGCCGGCGATGCGCCCGTAGACGGCGCCGCGGATGACGGAGCTGGCGCCCGGGTAGTTGTGGTAGAAGATTTCGCCCATGGTCTCGCCCGCGGCGTAGAGGCCGTCCATCATGTGGCCGCGGGTGTCGTAGACGCGAGCGGTGGCGTCGCACTTGAGGCCGCCGAAGGTGAAAGTGATGCCGCCCGTGACGGGGATGGCGATGTAGGGCGGATGGTCGAGCGGTAGCGCCCAGTTGCTCTTGGGCGGCGTGATCCCGGTGGTGCGCTTGCCGTCGAGGCGGTCGAGGTCGTACTCGCCGGGCTGGATGGCGGCGTTGAACTCGCCGACGGTATCGAGCAGGTTCTCCGCGGGGACGCCCATCTGGTCGGCCAGCTCCTTCAGCGTCGCCGCCTGAAGTGGTGGCCCGACGGGCCGCCAGGCGCGGGCGAACTCCTCGCGCTCGTAGGCCTGCTGGTCGAACATGCACCAGGCCTCGCCGCCCGCCTGTTCGACGATGTGCTTGCTGAACTTCACGTAGGTGTGATCGCGAAAGTCTTCGCCCTCATCGAGGAAGCGATGGCCATCGTGGTTGATGAAGATGCCCATCTGGTAGTTGTAGAGCGCGGTCACGCCGCACTCGATTTTGGGCGAGCGGGCGTCGAGGACGGCGCTGTGGTAATCGCCCCACTGGCCGGCCGGTTGGGCGCCGGCGTCGATCGCCATCATCAGGCCCTCGCCCGTGTTGTAGCGGCTGCCGCGGAGGATGAGTGAATCGGCGAAGCGGCCGAGGTGCTGGACGCGCATCTGGACGTTCGCCTGGAAGCCGCCGCAGGCGAGAACGACGCCACCGCGCGCTTCGATATCGACCACGCCCTCGGGCGAGTGGGCGCGGACGCCGCGGACGGTGCGGGCCTCGTCGACAATCAGGTCGACGGCGCCCGTCTCGTAGCTGACAGCGCCGCCCGCCCCTTCGAGGCGGCGGTGAAGGAGCGTGACGAGGCCTTCGCCACCGGCCTTCGGACTGCGCCGGTATCCGGCGGTGTGGGGGTAGCCCGCCTCCCATTCAAGGCCCAGCGCGGTGAGCCACTCGGCCGTGCCACGGGCGTTCTCGCAGAGTGTGCGGATCAGCTCCGGGTTGGCACGCCCGCGCGAGATGCGCATGAGGTCGCTGTACATCTCGTCGACGGTGTAGTCGCGGAGGCCGAACTCATCGGCTTCGTGGGGGAAGCGCATCTGGGCGTCGGCGAAGCGGGTGTTTCCGCCGCGGCGCTCACGCGGCGCCTTCTCGAGGAGCACGACCTCGGCGCCGGATTCGCGCGCGGACAGCGCCGTGCAGAGGCCGGCCACGCCTCCGCCGACGACGACGACATCGAAGGAGTAGCGTGCCGCGGCGCCCGGGGAGCCGGGTGGGATAGGCATGGGCGCCAGTATAGCCGCGCCCGTGCGCGTGTTCATCGGGCCGGAAGTCGTGCGCCGCCCACGGGAACCGCACGCGGCAGCATGCGGACGGCGTCCACCACACCAGGCTTCGAGCCGAGCGGCCGCCGCGCAAGTGTGCGCCTTGCTCCAGCCACATGTACAACAGCCCGATGCCCCTCATCAACATCGCCGCCCCCATCGCCGGCACGCTCAAAGAGGTCCTCGTGGCCGCCGGGGACGCGGTAGGCGAAGGTCAGGAGCTCTTCATCCTGGAGTCCATGAAGATGGAGATCCCGGTCGAATCGCCCGCCGCCGGCGCCGTTGCCGAGATACTCGTCGAGGCCGGTCGGCCGGTCGAAGAGGGCGATATCCTCGCGCGTCTGTCCGCCTGACAAGCGCCGCCGCTGGAAGCCTGGCCGGGTGGATGCCGTCCGCTTGCTGACGCGCGCGGTTCCCGTGGGCGCGCGAGACTTCCGCGACACGGAATGGCGCCTGGGAGACAGAAAAGGCGCCTCTTTCGAAGCGCCTCATCAGGTTGTAGGCCATGTAACCGGACCGCATTAACGGCCTTACCGTCGCTTGCGCGGCGGATGGACCAGACACAGGACGGGCCTTGCGACCCCGCGAGCCGCGCTGGAGATGCGCTCGACACGCACTCATCGTGGCTCTACCCCCGAAGGGGACCCCGGTCAACACCAGCTTCGGGAACCCGGAAGCACCCTGGCTGGCGGCGACGGTTTCCGGTACGAGACCGTTTCGCGTCGCTTTGGCGGTTCCGGCTCACCCCGCCTCCAACGCTGGAGAATGTAGCGGGTGAGGGAGGAGGATGGAAGCGAGTTATGTGGAGCGCGCGCAGCCTTCACGAAGCCTTGAGCGAACGGCGGCGTTACGTTGGGCACGGAGTCTGCGGCCCACCAAGATGCAATGCCTTGTCTGTCGCGATTATGGTTGCCCGTGGGAGCGTGCGTCGGCCAGCGGGTGGCTACGCCTTCATCGTCAAGACCTCTCGCGGAACTTCTTATAAAGAGACACAGACTGTTTCAAAGTCGACGTTCCAGTTCGCCGATCGCCTTCGATCGGAATACCATGGTGGGCGGGATCCGATAGCAATTCGAGCGCCCTGCGCAACTGGTCTTTATCGAAGTCGTCATCGAGATTAACCGGAAGATCCCGCTCCACCTTCCTACAGTTTGCGATTCTGTGGCTCACAGTCCTTAGCTGAAGTCGATCACCGTCATTCTTACGGTAAATATGAGTG
>JAYUAG010000395.1:0-3808 GCA_043741475.1 Thermoflexaceae bacterium
TGGGACACCATAAGCGGATTGCTTGAAGTACAATCCTCGCGGATCATCATCCATATCGGTGCTGATCTCGTTCACTCGAGGCAATGGGTGCAAGATCGAAACGTCCTTGAAATTGGAGTGAGCAAGAAGCGCCTTAGATACTCGCGGATATCGCCTCACCATGAGACCGTCATCAGATGTTTGATGATCACGCTCTTTTTGGAGCCTAGTGACATAGATCGCCATCCCAGACTTAGCGTCCATTGCGATTCGTACTTCCGGGAGCAGTGCCAACTGGTTTTGTTCGGTCGGCGTCATGTAGATGGCATCAACGAACACCTTCTCCTCGGCCGACACGGCCTCGCCAAACAACACCCGCAACTCGCCCATCTCCCGCTTTTGCACCACTGCTCCGAAGTCTCGACGCAGGCGCCGGACAACGTGGTCTGGGACATCCTTGCCGTCCCCTGGAACGAACACCATGTTGGCGCCGAGCCTCGCTAGCGCGAAGATCAGGGAATGGATTGTGCGCCCATGGCTGAGGTCGCCGCACAGTGCAACGGTTAGCCCTTGAATGTGACCATGTTGTGCCCGCAGCGTGTACAGGTCGCAAAGAGTCTGAGTTGGGTGTTCGTGCCCGCCATCTCCAGCATTGATAACCGGCACAGTCGCGTACTCGGCAGCGAGTCTCGCTGCGCCGTCGTCGGGGTGGCGCAAGACGATCAGATCAGCGTAGCCCGACACTACCCTAACTGTGTCGGCTAGTGTTTCGCCTTTAGTGACGGAAGATGATCGAACATCTGCCACAGAGATGTTTCCCCCACCCAAGCGCAACATCGCCGACTCAAAGGACAGCCTAGTTCGGGTGCTCGGTTCGTAAAATAGTGTGGCGGCCACCACGCCGCTGGCCAGTCGAGTTCCGAACCCAGGGCGAGCGCAGATACGATCAGCCAGCTCGAAGAGCTCGTCGAGGTCGCCCTTGGAGATGTCGTCGATGGAGACGATGCTTGAACCACTAAGCGCCATAACAGAAGACCTTTGTTAAGAGTTTGGGGGCTAGTGAACTGACTGGGCGTCCGGACTAGCCACGAGGGCAACTCGATCATGGCCGTCAATCTCTGTCAGAGCCACTTCAACATGCGCAGACTTGGCCGTCGGGAAGTTCTTTCCGACGAAGTCTGCCCGAATTGGGATCTCACGGTGGCCGCGGTCGACGAGGACTGCGAGGCGCACGGTGGCCGGCCGACCGAAGTCCAGCAACCCGTCGAGTGCCGCTCTAACGCTCCGACCCGTGTAGAGAACGTCGTCCACTAGGACGACTGTCCTTCCCTCCACGCCGTCGGGGATCGCGCTCGCACGAACCGGCGTCCGGCTCTGGCGGCGATCCGCGTCGTCGCGGTAGAGCCCGATGTCCAGCCATCCGACCGGGACACGAATCTTCTCAAATTCCTCGATTGCCCCCGCTATCCGCTGAGCAAGAGGATAGCCCCGGGTAAGGATCCCCACCAGCACCAGCCCATCAGGCCCGTGGTTGTCTTCAAGAATCTCGTGGGCGAGGCGGCGGATGGTGCGGGCCATCTCGTTGGGGCCGACGAGGAGTTCGCCGCTCATGAAAAACGCCTCCCCAGGGCCGGGCAGGCGCAGAGTACAGACGCAGGTGTACGGCCGGACAGCATCCGGCGCCTCCTCCCTTGGCAGCCTCACGGGACCGCCTTAAAGGGCTTCACTTACGGTAGCGCAGCGGAAGGGGCGCTGCAATCGCACTTAACCGTAACGAGGCGCCCTTTATACTTGAGTAAACCATCCGGTAAACTGGACAATCGGCCAACCCCGAGGCAATCCGCGGAGCGGAGCGTTCATGAGCATCGCCGCCAGCACAGAGACACGCGAGTCGGAGGTCCGGGACCGGATCTTCTCGAGCGCGCTGCGCCACTTTTCGCAGAAGGGCTTCGCAGCCACCTCCTTGCGCGAGGTCTCGCTCGACGCGCACACGACGAAGCCGATGATTTACTACTACTTCGGCTCCAAGGAAGGGCTCTACGGGAGCATCGTCAAGGACATCCTCGAGGGGATGACGGACGCGATCGTAGTTGGGCTCTCGGCCGACCTCACGCTGTTTGAACAGGCGATGATCTATTCGGGCCGCTACCTCCAGCACTTTCTCGAGAACGAACACATCATCGCGCTCGTCCTCCGCGAAGTCTTCGGCCTTGGCGGCGCGCCGATGGATGCTTTCACGCAGACGCTCGGGGCGCGCGTCCGCCAGCCGCTCGACGACATCCTGCGACGAGGCATGGAAGCGGGGCTGTTCCGCAGGCATCACGTGTTCGATTGCTCGACGGCGATCACGGGGATCATGAACATGTTCATCCTCGCGCATGTCTTCGGGGGCGCCCCGATCGAACGCGAGGCGCCGCTTTCCCAGGTCCGCTGCTACCTCGACGGTCTCTGCGCGAAGACGTAACCCTTCATACCCTTACGTACACCCGCTGTCTGCCGTTCTTATCGGTAGAGGTGGGCAACATGGCTGACAAACCCGCGGTCGTCGACTACTACGCCGTCATGAACCTCCCGTACTCGGCCGACCTTCACGGGGTGGAGAACGCCTACGCGCGCCTCTCGGGCGAACTGGCGACGATGGGCGCGTCCGATGACGCCTGTACGGAAGCGCTGGCGAGTTTGAACGAGGCCTACAACGTGCTCTCGCGGGCAGACCTGAGGCGCTCCTACGACTCAGTTTTCCTTGCCCGCCATCGCGATGCCGAGGGTCGCGCGATGCGGGCCGACTACCGCGCGGTCGCGCTGAAGCAATGGGCGATCAGTTTCGCGTTGCTGGGGATCGTGGCGGTGGAAGGGGCGTTCCTGGTGTACATCGGCTGGGCCGATCTTGGGCGGCTGTTCGACAAGTTCTAGGAGTGCCGGCGGAATCCGACAGAGCAACGAGGCGGTTGAGGGCTCGCATGCGGGGTCGCGGCCCCACCACCGACGTTCACTGATGCGCGGCGCCTGTGGATCCATCGCTGCGGCTCGTCGCCCGAACTACGTTCGAAAAGGTTTCCAGTGGTTCCCGTTCGGCGCCGCTCAACCCAGCGAGAGCTTCCATGAGGTCACGTTCAGCTGCTGTCCGGTAGATTTCACTCGCAACCCCGGCGCTCCGGCGTTTCCTGGCCAGTAGCCGAAACACGGCGTCGACGACGACGGCACTGACGACGCACGCGACCGTTCCGACAGCCATGAATTCCAACGTACTCACGACTTCATGATAGCAGGATCAACTGCGGCTCGCACGAACGAAACGCTGGCGAGCGCGCCGATGACCATCGCGCCAATTGCCCACCCGTCGCCGGTGTTGCGTAAGCACCACAAGGACGCAACCCATGCTACGAGAAGTACGAGTGCCAACCCGCTCAGCGCCGCCGCTCGGGTGGCTGCCCTGCGCTCAAGCATTAGCGTGGCCGTGCCTGTCACGGCGAGCAGCGCGAGATCCGCACCGGCATCTCGAGCACCAAGGTTGAACCCGTCTCGCAAGATGAGATCGAAAGCGTAGAACAGCGCCGGAACCGCCGCCGCCGCGAACAGCTGCCAATGCCTCTCAAGCCAAGCGACCACGTCCATCGTTCCTACTCCGTCAGGCGGCGGTAGAGCGTGGGCAGGCGGCTGGGGAGGGCCTCGATGTCGGCCACGACTTCGTAGCCGATGTCTTCGCACATCGTCTTGAGGTAGTCGTGGCCCGCGCGATCGACGGTGAGGCAGAAGGGCGTAATGCCCTCGCGTTTCGCTTCATTGAGCGCCTGCTTCGTGTCGTGGATCGCGTATTCCTTCTCCGTGC